>DYDN01000061.1 GCA_020717885.1 Candidatus Forterrea sp. | reverse complement strand
AACTGTGACAATCAAAGCACTAGCATACAATATTGAACACATCGGACGAACCATAAAAATTTGGCTTTACCTAGAAATCCAATAGGATTTCTACACCGCCTGGGGGTTCTCATCTTATTTATGGGGATATTAATGCCTCGGATCACAATGCGCACACAGTAATAATTAATGATGCGAATGTTCTTGGAAATATTTATGCTGATGGCTACGCGCTCTCATTGCCAAGTGATGCTGGAACCGGGGGCGCAATACAATTTTTTAATTCGGATGTTACGGGAAATATTTACAGCAGAGGAAGTTCTGACGGCGCAAGCGGTAGCGGCGGCTCAATTGAATTCACTGGCAGTACTTTCACAGGCGACTTGAATGTGAGCGGCGGGTTTGGAACTTATGCTGGTGCGGGTGGCGCGGTTAGATTTACAAGCACAACAGCCACTGTGAATGATCAGGGGCTTATCGGCGGGCTTGGTGGAAACCTTTGCGGGGGCGACATCTATGCGAATAGCGGTTCGAATGTTACATTCGCATCCAGTGGAGATATTTACTTTCGCGCACTGTATGTTAGTGCCTCAATTATTACTTTCAACGGCAATGCATATATGGGCTGTTCTAATTGAATGGAGTCTTTTTTAGTTAAACAATTTTTTTTTATTCGCAGCAGCAACAGCACTTTTCTTCTCTCTTCACAGTTTTCTTCTTAATAGTTTTTTTCTTTGCAGGCATTTCTTATCCCTCCGCTTCTCGAACTAGTGCCGTAAATGGTTAAAAAGAGTTTGCTTGGGAATTAATTTTGATGAACGAAACAGATTTCATTTGGGTAAACGGCAAAATGATTAAATGGCAGGATGCCACTACGCATGTTCTCACTCACTCTTTGCATTATGGTTCGGGAGTATTTGAGGGAATTAGGTGTTATGACACAAATAATGGTCCTGCGGTTTTTAGATTAAAAGAACACATTAAGCGTTTCTTTGCATCAGCAGAATTAATTTATCTAAAAATCCCTTTTACAGAAGAACAAATTCTCGAAGCAGTAAAGGAAATTGTGCGTAAAAATAAACTCAAGGAGTGCTACATCCGCCCAATTGCATATTATGGTTATGGAAAAATGGGTCTTGACACTACTGGTGCGAAAGTTGATGTTGTTGTTGCGGCTTGGCCATGGGGGGCATACCTTGGAGAAGAGGGGCTAGAAAAAGGTATTCGCGCAAAAATTTCCTCCTATTGCCGTCCGCACCCAAAGTCAGTTCCGATTCACGCAAAAGTCACTGGGGTTTATGTGAATAGCACACTTGCGAAAATGGAGGCACTGCGCACTGGATTTGAGGAAGCTGTAATGCTTGATTATGAAGGGAATGTTGCGGAGTGTTCTGGAGAGAATATATTTATTATAAAGGAAGGGGTTTTGATTACTCCCCCACTTGACCTTTGCTTAGCTGGAATCACACGCGACTCAATAATTACAATTGCAAGAAAGAAGGGGATTAAGGTTGTGGAACAAGTAATTACTCGTGATGATCTCTTGTCCGCTGAGGAGTGCTTTATTACAGGTACTGCAGCTGAACTTACTCCGGTGAGGGAGATTGATAATAAAAAAATCGGCACTGGTACTGCTGGTAAGATTACTGCACAAATTCAAGAGGAATACAAGAAGATAATTCATGGAACTAGCGCGAAATTTTTGAATTGGCTCGAGTTTGTTTAATTATTCTCTTTATCTTCGATAATTATATTTAGTTTGTATTAGTTTTAGTGGTTGTGATTTGATGAGAATAGCTTTTTTGGGTCCTGCGGCAAGTTTTTCTCACGAGGCTGCGCTAAGGGTTTTTCCAAACGAGGAACTGGTTCCGGTTGATGTAATCCAGAATGTTTTTACTCATGTTTCAAACACTATTGTTGATGCTGGAATTATTCCGCTTGAGAACTCCACCGAGGGGAGTGTTACATCCACGCTTGATTCTCTCGCCGATACAAAATTAATGATTTGCGCGGAGCTTTTACTTGATATTCGCCAATGTTTTTTATCAAATGAAAAAGATAAGAGTACAATAAAGAGAATTTACTCTCACCCCCAAGGGTTTGCACAGTGCAGGAAGTGGGTTGAAATGAATTTCTCAACTGCTGAGCTTGTTGAAACCTCAAGTACCGCAAAAGCTGCGGAGCGAGCCTCAAAGGAAAGTGCTAGCGCAGCAATTGCATCAGAAACCGCGTCAGTAAAGTTCTCTATTGCACTATTGGAGAAAAACATTAATGATATTTCAAGCAACAAAACAAGGTTTGTTGTTCTAATGCAAAGGGGTGCGGCAAAAACATATGTTGGAATGAATAAGGGAACAAAACCAAAAACCTCAATTCTTTTTGCGGTTAAGGACAAACCAGGTTCTCTTTTTGAGGCAATAAAAGCATTCAAAGAGTTTGGGGTGAATATGGGTAAAATTGAGTCCCGCCCATCAAAGCGCAATCCATGGGAATATGTTTTCTTCGTTGACATTGATGGGATGGTTGGGGAAGGAAAAATTGATTCAGCTCTCCTTGAGTTAAACAACCACTGCGAGTTTGTGAAAATACTTGGAAGTTATTATAGGGTTGAATAAAATAATTTAAGTTTCAATTAAAAAAATAGAAAAAGGAAAAAGCAATTGCTTTTTCCAAAAAATGAGTTCTTACTTCTTAGTTACTTTCGCTTCGCCCATGAATGCCCCAATTTCCCAAACAAATGGTCCTAGCGCGATTGTGGCGCTTCTCCATGCTCCGCCTGGTATGAATGGGGTGATTGTTGGCATTATGAGGTTATCAACAAGCGACTTGATTAGCGATGTTGCTGCAACACCAATAATGAATGCCACTGCGAGCGCGATTATTTTGTATTCTTTAAGGAAATCCTTAAACTCTTTCACTACTTCAAGCATTAGATCATCCGAATTACCCTGTGGGGTTTTGTTTTTTAAATCCTTTTAATCGTTTTTTGTTTATGATTAGGACTCACACTTGCGGTGAATTAAACGCTTCTCTTATTGGAAAGAAGGTTACGCTTCAGGGTTGGACGGATACGGTTCGTGACCACGGTCCAATTACTTTTGTTGATCTTCGTGATAGATATGGCTCTACCCAAGTGGTGATTGATCACAAAAAGAGTGCAGAGCTTCATGAAGTAGGCAAGGCTGTTAGAAAGGAGTTTGTTTTGCAAATAGAAGGCACAGTAAAGAAGCGACCTGCAGGAACTGAAAAAGCAGTTCTCTCAACAGGTGAAATTGAGCTTGATGCCGAGAGCGTAAAAATACTCGCAAAAGCTCAGCCGATTCCAATTGATCTTACAGCAAGAACAGAAACTAATGAGGATTTAATGCTCAAGTACAGGTACCTTGCGCTTAGAAATCCTGATTTGCAGAAAAAAATAATTTTTAGACACAAACTTGTAAAACTTGTGAGAGACTTTTATGATGAAGAAGGATTTTTGGAGATTGAAACTCCAATTCTTGCAAAGAGTACTCCTGAAGGGGCGAGGGATTATTTAGTTCCAAGTAGAGTCCACCCTGGAAACTTTTATGCTCTCCCGCAGAGCCCGCAATTATTCAAACAATTATTAATGATTGGCGGATTTGACAAATATTTCCAAATCGCGCGCTGTTTTCGTGATGAAGACCTAAGGGCCGACCGCCAGCCGGAGTTCACTCAAATCGATGTTGAGATGAGTTTTGTTGATGAAGAAGATGTAATGAAGGTAAATGAGAGGCTTATTCAGAAAGTATTTAAGGAAATGATGGGTGTTGAACTAAAACTTCCTTTGCAGAGAATGAGGTGGGATGAAGCAATTTCAAGATTTGGAATTGATAGGCCTGATACGAGATTTGGGCTTGAACTTGTTGATGTTACAAATATTCTCTCAAAAGGGGAATTCAATGCTTTCAAATCAGCTGTTGAGGGCGGGGGGGTAATTAAAGCGATTAATGTTATTGGTCAGGCTGAGTTCTCAAGAAAAGATATGAATGATATTGAGAATTTTGTAAAAATTTACCGCGCACACGGTGCGGCATTCCTAAAATTCCAGAACGGGAAGTTTGATGGCTCAATCGCAAAATATTTCTCTGCCGATTTGCTTGAAAAACTGAAAGTTGCAATGAAAGCAAAAGAAAATGATTTGCTTGTAATTGTTGCTGATAAGGCGAAGGTTGTGAATGATTCGCTCGGGTTCTTACGACCGTTCCTTGCAAAAAAACTTGGGCTCATAAAACCAAATACTTATAATCTGCTTTGGGTAAAGGATTTTCCTGAATTTAAAATTGATGAAGAGGACGGAAGTATAACTTTTGAGCATCACCCTTTTACTTCGCCGCGAAAAGAACACATTGAATGGATGGAGAAAGAGCCGTTAAAAGTGAAATCACTAGCTTATGATCTGATTCTTAATGGGATTGAGCTTGGGGGTGGCAGTATTAGAATTCATGATCCTGAAATACAGGCGCGTGTGTTTAAAATTATTGGAATTAGTGATGAGCAGGCTAAGAAGAAATTCGGATTTTTCCTTGAAGCATTTAAATACGGCGCTCCTCCGCACGGCGGCTTAGCATTTGGGCTTGACAGACTTGTCATGATTTTAAGCGGTGCTGAGAGTTTAAGAGAAGTAATTGCTTTCCCAAAGAACAAGGCGGCGGTTTCTATCATGGATGATTCTCCAAGTGAAGTATCACAAAAACAGCTCAAAGAATTAAGCATTGATTTAATTCTTCCAAAGGAAGAGGAAAAAAAATAAATTCTTTTTTCTTTAAACAAATCTTTTCAAGAATTTAATCATATTTATTTTGCCTAAAACTTTCTTAGTTTGTTTAGGTCGCTTACTTGTTTGTTATAATCAATATTCCCTTGTGTTCCTTGCTGTTTTCCCGCGGTCATGGTTCCTGTGAGTGCTACAATTACAACCACAACAACAACTATTGCTGCGCCTATTATTAAGAGGTACTCAATTGCACCTTGTGCTTTTTCTTCCATACTCCACTTAGGCATTATTAGTATAAAAGCATTATGATAAGGGGGGCGGTGTAGAAATCCTATTGGATTTCTAGGTAAAGCCAAATTTTTATGATTCGTCCGATGTGTTCAATATTGTATGCTAGTGCTTTGATTGTCACA
>DYDN01000060.1 GCA_020717885.1 Candidatus Forterrea sp. | reverse complement strand
ATAACCTAAACACTATTGGGGCATAAAAAAGCCCCTTTACAAACAAAAACACGGACTTTCAACAAAGCCTTAAGCCAAATAAGAAGGGCTTTTTGCAGGTATTGAAAAAACTCAAAGTCAAGCCAAGTGAAGCCCTGATGGTTGGGGATTCTCTTCGCGCGGATATTGGCGGAGCGCAAGGTGCGGGCATGCACAATTGTCTAATAAATCGTTCGGGTAAAAAAGTAGATGAGGCGATTGCAAATCCGGAGTTTGTAATAACCTCCTTTTTTGAATTGCATAAAGTGATTGGTGAATTAAATGGGGAATGAAAATGAGGCTGAAAAAGCAATGACGCGTCTTGATGATGTTAATGCAAAAGTTGAACAAGAACTAGTCAGAACAAAAAGGGTGCTTGCTGCTTTAAAGGAAAATGCAAACATGAGAAGAATCAAGTGGAGAGCAACACGCCAGCAGCTCGCCCCGAGTGTGGTGGCTAAGAAATCAAAGTTATTCGGAAGTGATTGAAATGCGTGAACAACTCGGTACAGTAGTTTCTTCAATGGAAGGGCCTTCTCCTTCAAGCGTTGATTTTGTTGTGAATGAGGGTAAGGCGCATAAGGGGATGTTTGCGGAGCTTGAGTATTCAGAAGGAACAATGATGCTTCTTGTTGAGGATGTAATTAAAACAAATAGGTATTTTGAGCGCCCTGACTCGGTTAAGGTTATTGGGGCTGAGCTTGAAAAGAATTTTCCGGCTAGTGAGTGGGAATTCTTAATCGCAAAAGCAAAACCACTGGGGGTTTTTACTGATGCGGGGATTCAAAGAACCACTTTTCCGCCCTCCCCCGGTTCAAAAGTATTCCTTGCGGATAATGAGAGAATAAAAAAATTCCTTAATTTGCAAACAGATGGATTAAATCTTGGGCGCTTGCAGTTTCATGATGTTGAATTAAAAGTAAATCTCTCAAGGCTTCTTCAAAAGCACCTCGCGATTGTTGCAACAAGCGGTGCAGGTAAATCTTATTTTATTTCTGTTCTATTAGAAGAGCTTCTTTCAAGAAAAAAAGAGCAGGGGCAAATTGGAGTTGTGGTAATTGATACGCATGGGGAATATACTTGCTTTGGCGAACCAATTAAGCAATCAGAATCAAAAACGTTTGTTGATTTTTCCCCGAAAACAAAAATAATTGATGGAACAAAAATCAGAATTGCATGTTCAAAAGTACATATTGGAATGATTTCGCAAATAGTGGAGCTTTCTCCAAATCAAAAGAGAGAAATTTCAAAGATTTTTCACAAATTAAACGATGAGATGCGTTCAGGCGCGGGGCCATTTGATTTAAACGCGGTGCGTGCGGAGATTGAGAATGTTGATAATGAGAAAACCGCTGCATCATTGCACGCAGTAGTCTCAGAGCTTGATGATTTGAATTTATTTGGTAAAATTGATGAACCGGGAATAATTGATTTTGTTAAACCGGGGCAGCTTTTAGTAATTGACTTGAAT
The DNA here is from genome assembly GCA_020717885.1 of Candidatus Forterrea sp. GTDB lineage: Archaea > Iainarchaeota > Iainarchaeia > Iainarchaeales > JAAZKV01 > JAAZKV01. The sequence continues at coordinate 3,657 of DYDN01000060.1, read as the reverse complement.
GGATTAACCTCGGAAAAAAAGAAACAGGTGATTGTAGCGTACTTATCAGGAAAGCTTTTCCACGAGCGAAGGGGCCACTCAAAAAAGATTCCACCCTTTGCATTATTTGTTGAGGAAGCGCATAACTTTATTCCCGAAGGAACAGCCGCGGAGCATGCGGTTGCGCGTTCTTCACTTCGAACAATCGCAAGAGAGGGAAGAAAGTTTGGGGCATCTCTTGTAGTAATCTCCCAGCGGCCAAAAAGACTTGATACAACAACTCTTGCAAATTGCAATACAAATATTATTCTTCGTGTAACTAACCCCTATGACTTGAAGCATATTGCGGAGTCCTGTGAGGGAATTGATTCAAGTACCGAGCGTGCGATATCCTCTCTGCGTGTGGGGGAAGCGATTGTTGTTGGGGAAGCAGTTGGTTCGCCGACATTCTTCAAAGTTCGTCTGCGCAAATCCCAGCCGAGCAGGCACGAAACTACGCTAGAAGATTCAGCAAGGGCGTTTGCTTTGGGCGAAGAAAAGAGGGATGAGGAAGTTAATTCGTTTTTGTGAATTTTAACGAAACTCTTTGTACCATTTTTCATATTGTTTGTGTGTTCCAACAAATCTTATTTTTCTAATGTTTTCACTCTCTTCAAAACAGATTCTGTATTGTCCCACCTCAACCACAGAGAATGGCAATCCGTGTCTGAGGTGCCTTACTTTTACAAGTTCTTGTAATTGAGCAATCTTCTTTCCAAGTTTTTCTTTTTGTCCTTTATCAATTGAGTTAAATTGCTCTTCAGCCTCTGAATCAAGAACCACTTCAAACATTTTCTCACGTCACTTTAATCCATGTTTTTTTTGGAATTCTCTTAGAGTGACATAGTTTCTTTTTCCTCGTTTATCCTCTTCCTGTATTTTGAGCATTTTCTTTACAACTAGCTCATCTTCAATATCTTGCGCGTTTTTGAACAAATTATATTCTTTGTTCAGCCCCATAATCCCGGCGCGTATTGCCTCGCTCCTTGTTTTGAAGATACCCATTTTTGTGAGTTTATCAAGGATTAAGTCCTGTGCTGGTTGCGTTCTAATCAACAAATCTACCATAAAACCACCTTTGAGTGGTTTTATGCCCCTCGAATTTCCAAGAAATTCTCGGACCCATTTTTACCACCATAGCAAATACATATCAAAAAGATATATATGTTTTTTGGTGATTGAGATATCGTGTTTTTGCACTTTAACTTCTTTTTGGAAGTGTGGTTCTGTAGAAATCATACTTGCTTTTAAACTAGGTTTCCTTTTTTTGACAAATCGGGTTTAATTCTTGCCACTTTTGCGAGAAAATTTAAGCTTTATATATCATTTCTACAAAACCTGGAAGTGTTTTGCCGATAGAAATTCCGACCACCGGCACGGCACTTGGGCAGCGTTTTTAAAGCCCAAAAAAAGGGCTTGTGTCATGTCAAAGCACAATGCGTACCCCACACAAGAAGTTTATTACTTAACAAAAGTTACCTATAATGAGCCAAAGGCAGAGATGTTTGTGGAGTTCTCAAATAAGGCTCACAAAGTAGTTCAGCGTCACCGCTTCTTTCCTTTTACCTCATTTGCCGGAATTGAGGCAGATACGCTTTCTGAGCTAGTGCTTTCGCTTGGGTTTAAGGGTTTTAGTGTGGATGAAAAGAATGGACTTGTTTTTCTTCGTGCTCTTTCCTATTCAAATTTAAAGAAAATCTCAAACGCATTGGCCTTACACATTAATAAATTGCCTTTAGCACTGGAAGTTGAGCGCGCATTTTTGCTTGAAAAGGATTGGGCATACTTTGATTCTTTTGAGAAGCTTGGAGAGGAGTTCTATAAAGTTGGGGAGGGCACTTATTCGCCGACAGAGCAAGTGAATACAAACAGCCAGGGTCTTTGCCGCGTTAAGGACCTTGGTTTTTTCCTTACAAAAGAAATTCCTTTTGCCGAAGCGCTTAAGGTTAATGAAAGTGACGCGCTCTTTTTAGTTGAGCAGTCAGCTTGGAGTTCAATTTTGCGTGTTCCTCTTGAAAAAGTTCCAAAAGAAATCGGGGAAAGAGTTGAATTGTTCTTGGAGAATGTTTTTTTCCGCCACGGGGAAGCACTCGCATTTGAAAAGAATGATAAAGTATTTTCTTCAAGTGATTATGATCCACTTTCCCGCGATTCCACCTCAAAAATTGATTTCTCGCTTGTGTGGGCAGAGCTCTTCTCAAATAATTTCTTTAACATTGGTCCTGAAACAAAGAATTGCGCGTGCTGTAACCCAATAACACTCGAATCAAAGAATTTGCTTCCTTCTTCTTTAATTAAAATAAAATTCATAGAAGATAATTTGTTCTTTGAATCCTCTTCAGGGAGCTTCGCGTTTGATTATCATAATACAAATCCCGCAAAAGAACAGCGCGTAAATAAAAGAAAAGAATTTTTCCTTAACTCCTTTCCTCTTGGCCCATTCTTCAAGGATTCGGTTGAGTTACTTCCATTAATGGATGCAAAGAGGCTTATTGGCGAAGGAAAAGCAGTTCTTGTTTCAGGTAAAAGTGATGTAGTTTCACCAAGTACACAAGAAAATAATTCGCAATCACAAAACCCTTCCCACGAACTTAATTGGTTTTGCTTAAAGAATGAGAGTTTTTTCTCAAAAGAGGTGCGCGCATTAAATTCGGAGATGTTTGAAGTAAGAAAACTCGTTGATGCTTTTGAGTCCTCTTTATTTCACAGTACTTTTGAGTACTTTTATTTTAAGTTCTATTTCTCTGCGCTTAGCAATGTTCTTTGTGCGCTGCCAACACAACTTACAAACACTAACTCAAAATTCTTTTCTACACAGCTAGCAAAGAGCATTGTTTCAATCCAGGAAGCGACAATCGCGAAGTTTCGCGAGTTCTCAGAAAAAGAGGGTTATCGTGTTCTTCACACAGGAAAGAATTTTGCGAGCGTGAAAGGATTCTCTTCATTAAAGCTCGCGAAGGATTTCGCAAAGGAATCAAATCTTCCGCAGCCCCAAATAGCGGGGTTCACCGGGAAGGCGAAGAGGAAATATTAATTGAAAAACAGGGTGCAAAATAAAAATTCAAAAGTCTAAAACCCATTCACTTCTTTTAAATCCGCTTTGATTATTGTGTTTGGGTCCTTGAATAGTATTTTACCGGAAAACTTTTTCCCTTTTAGAAATATTGGCATCCAGTGTTTATCATCCGGCCACATTTTCTCAAAAGGGAGTTCATTCGTACTAAACCACTGTGGTCTCATTTCCTCTGTCTCAATTGGTTCGCCCAAGTATTTTATTATTCTATAAAAGTGTACTTCCAAAATAACTGGGGCATTTTCGAATTCAAAATCAATTAAACCAACTTTTTCACTCTGAATTACTTTAATATTGCACTCTTCCTCAAACTCTATTGCCATTGCGCCTTCAATGGTTTTCCCTTCTTTTACCTTGCCGCCAAATCCGTTCCATCTTCCTTCTCCAAATCCCCTTTTCTTCATTCCAAGTAGGGGCTTGTTTCCTTTAAGTATTAGCCCTGTATTCATCACTTTTTTCATGAAAATACTTTGCCCCAAAACCAATTTAAAGTGCTTTTATCGTTATTTTCGCCCAGTTCGGGGCTACGTTTTTAAAGCTTGCTTTGCGAGTAATTTGTATTACTT
>DYDN01000059.1 GCA_020717885.1 Candidatus Forterrea sp. | reverse complement strand
AATTGGATACAATACCATAAATGGTTCACACTAAATAGGAGTACAAACTCCCATTTAGTCCTTTATAAAGGATTTCTACAAAACCTGGAGCAATAAACCGCTTTGAATCATGCTTAAGAAAATGAGAAAATGAAGATAAAATAAAAATCAGGCAGGGGCGTGGAACGACAAATGCAACCTATCCTTACCACACGTTGGTGAGCACGTTTTCCCGCCCACTGCCAAACACCAAAGCGAACTTGTCCACTTTGGCCAAACTCTCTTTATCGAAAGCTTTTCCACTTTCACATGAATTTTGCTTTCAGTAGTATTACAGCATACCTTATTAAAATACTTTCGCAAAACTTTGTAACTGCACAAAATTTTTTCACGTTTGTTGGATTTAAGTCAATTGACTTGATATTCTCACAGGAATTGTTGGACGGCGCAGGGCATTTTTTGCACAAGAAAAATAGCACATCAGAAGAATTAGTATTCAATATTTTCTTCAAACCATTTAATTGTTTCTCGAAGTCCTTCTTTGAATGGAGTTTTTGCGCGGAATCCAAATTCCTTTTCAGCGCGTGTTACATCAAGGCATCTTCTTGGCTGGCCGTTTGGTTTTGAGGAGTTCCAAATAATTTCTCCAACGTAATTCATTTCTTTGCACAAGAGTTCAATTAAATCTTTTATTGTTATCTCCATTCCCGCACCAAGATTAACCGGATCAGTTTTGTTATAGAACTTTGTCGCAAGCGTTATCCCCTTTGCGGCATCTTTTACATACAAAAATTCTCTTGAGGCAACTCCTGTCCCCCAAACCTCAATTGAAGGCGCATTATTCTTTTTTGCAATTGCAATTTTTCTTATTAATGCAGGAATTACATGGCTTGAATCTGGATCAAAATTATCATTAGGCCCATACAAATTCACGGGGAGCAAATAAATTCCGTTGAAATCATACTGTTGTTTGTATGCTTGGAGCTGAACTAAAAGCATCTTTTTTGCGAGACCATATGGCGCATTTGTTTCTTCAGGATACCCTGACCATAAATCTTCTTCCTTAAAAGGAATGGGCGTAAATTTTGGGTAAGCGCATATTGTTCCAAGAGCCACAAATTTCTCCACTTTAGCGAGGCGAGCCTGCTCAATTAATTGAACCCCCATCATCAAGTTATCATAAAAGAATTCGCCGGGTTTTGCGCGGTTTGCGCCAATCCCACCAACTTTTCCAGCGAGGTGAATAATTATATCTGATTCTTTTGCGAGTTTTTTGCACGCATCAAGTTCGACTAAATTATATTCTGATTGTCGCGGAATAAAAATATTCTTTGCGCCGTTTCGTTTAAGCTCTTCCACTAAATGCGTCCCTAAAAAGCCAGAACCGCCGGTAACAGTAAGGCGCTTGTTTTCAAATTCAATTCCTTTACTATTAGTTGCTTTTTTTTCCATTGAGCCCATAAACTTCCTTCTCCACTAGTGCTATATCAGCATCAACCATCATCTTTGCAAGCTCTTTAAAAGTTGTTTTTGCTTTCCACCCTAATTTTTCTTTTGCTTTTGAGGCATCGCCTATCAAGACATCAACTTCGGATGGTCTAAAATATCTCGGGTCACTCTCAACATACTTTTTCCAATCTAAACCCGCATATGTGAAGGATTCTTCTAAAAACTCGCGCACGGAGTGAGTTTCACCTGTCGCAACAACATAATCATCAGGTTCTTTTTGCTGGAGCATTAGCCACATCGCTTCAACATATTCTTTTGCATAGCCCCAATCTCTCTTCGCGTCAAGGTTTCCTAAATAAAGTTTTTTTTGGAGTCCGTGCTTGATTCTTGCAATCGCCATTGTGATTTTTCTTGTGACAAATGTTTCTCCTCTCCTTGGAGATTCATGATTGAATAAGATTCCATTTGAAGTGAACATATTGTATGCTTCGCGGTAATTCTTTGTTATCCAATAACTAAATACTTTTCCGCAGGCATAAGGGCTTCTTGGATAAAACGAGGTGGTTTCACTTTGTACTGGCTCCTGAATTTTCCCAAACATTTCGGAACTTGAGGCCTGGTAGAATTTTGTGTGAGAGGAGTGCGCACGGAGAGCTTCAAGAACCCTAAGTGTTCCTATTGCACCAACCTCGCATGTATATTCAGGAATATCAAAACTAACTCTCACATGGGACTGCGCGCCGAGGTTATAAAATTCATCAGGCTGCACTTCTCTAACAATTTTTCCAATTGTTGTTGAACCCGCAAGGTCCCCGTAAATTAGTTTTAACTTTGGCTTCTCATGAGGGTCCATATATATTGAATCAAGTCTGTGCGTGTTGAAGGTGCTTGCTCTCCTTATAATTCCGTGAACCTCATAACCTTTCTCAAGAAGTAGTTCAGCAAGGTAGGAACCATCCTGTCCTGTTATTCCTGTAATGATTGCTTTCTTATCAGCCATACAAAAGAAATGAGTGAGAGCCTTTAAAAGAAATCTAGTACAATTATGTGCAGCCTATTTCTTTCCCAAATAATCAATATACTTCAAGAAATATTCCCACGTGTCGGGGGAGATTGTGTTACTTTTTCCCAGTTCCTTCATCTCATCAAGAGTAAGCCATTTTCCTTGCGCATAATCACTTTTATTAATCTTAATTTCTTTTTCCCAATTCGCTGTAAATACTTGTGCCCAATAACTAATTGTAGGGGATTCAAAGTTAAAATCAAAAATGAATTTTACTTCGCTTTTTACTCCAAGCTCTTCTTTTAGTTCTCGCTTTGCGGCACCCTCAAAACTCTCTCCTGCCCTTACCGCTCCCCCGGAACCAAGTACCCACATTAAGGGATAATTCTTTTTATCAGCGGTTCTTTGCGCAGCAAACATTTGTCCCTTACTATTTGTTACAATTACAAAAGCGGCTTTGTGTTTTAATCTCCGCTCCTTAATCTCTGAGCGAGTGGTAATACCAATCACGCGATTCTTATCATCAAGAACCTCATTCATTTCTTCCACATAATCACAACACTTATTCTTGTGCAATGAGAATTTAAAAGTAAGGTTTGGATTTATTCAAGCGCCCTAAAGAGGTCTTTTACTCTTGGAAGCTGTCTTAATTTTCGCCGTATCCTTACATCTATTTCATGGGCTCTACTCACACTTTTTATTCCGAATGGGCGCATAGCATCAACCAATCCTTTGGGATTGTCATCCTCAAGCCCGTATCTGCTTATAAAAAATAATTTATCTCGCGGGGAAATCATAGTTAATCCGTTTATTATTCTCAATAATTCTATTCGTGCATCCTTTTTCTCGATTGAATTATCTCTATTCGCCGCAATCATGTCAATTAATGCTTCCCCCTCTTCCATCCTTGAACCCGTGGAAGTAATTTCCGCGTCAAGTGAGACTATCTCCGCTGTTCTCTTCTGTGTTCTTGCGCCTTTGACTATGTTCCCCAAACCATTATTGATTACTTTTGTTGCAAAAGTACTGAAACTATATGTTCCGTCATGCGTGTTTGCTGCTTTTTGGAGTAGGAGTATTGCCTCTTGGCGTACATCCTCTATCCCCATTGAGAGGCGCACGAATTCGTGCTGATTAAGTTCCCATCTTCTTCTTGCTAGTCCAAGCGCCATAGGTTTCCACTTATCAAATAATTCTCTTGGCATTATAACTTTCTTTATTCTCTTCATCCCATTTTTTCTTTTCTTGAATTTATCCTCGTTTTGTGCAAGGAATTTTTCAAACCACTCGGCTTGTTCTGGAGCCACTTTGTACATCTCTGGGAGATAAACAAATTTTAGTTTCTCAAATGAAACTCTTCCCCAAGGTACTTTCTTTAGACGGGCAATCATTTTTACCATTGTTGGGGACACACCATACTTCTTTGCTATTTCTCCAATCGCCCCATACTCTACTCTCATTTTGCGTGGCTTTTTAGTATACTCAAGTTTTATGCTTATATAATCAATCATTTTCTTTAGGCGTTGCTGCTCGGAGAGGTTTATCCCGCTCAGTGGTTCTCCCATGAGCACTCTGCGCATGTTTGGGTGAATATATTCCCTCTTTTTTTGTTCAGCAAGCAGTACTCTTCCCTCAGGGGTTAATCGATAAACCGCTATTCTATGGAATGCCTCGCCAAATCTCTTTGTCTCATACTCTACAATCCCTTGCTTGATTAGGTTAGAAAGAATTGATTTTACTGCAGTAATATCGTGCCGTACTCCCCCAACAAAATTTCTTTTTAGGAATCCTTTCTCTGTATGAATTATTCTGCTAAGCGGCGCTTCTCCTTTCTCAAGCGCAAGTATCACATTGTATGCCGCATTCGTTTTTGGTCTTGTTTGCGGCGACATTCTTTTTTCCACGCTAACCCACCTATAATTTTGCCCGCCACTCCCACTGGTTTCTTGCGGTAATTGAATTACAAGTCGCATATCTCTTAATATTAAGAGTGTCTTGCCTAGTACTGGTCTGCTTAGCCCGGTTTTTTTCATTAAATCCGAAACCGTAAGGGGTTCCATTGATTTTTCAAGTAGCCCGCTGATTGTCCGCAACGCATCCTTATTTATCGCAAATATTGCGCGCGATCCTGTCTTGTCAGCAAAGATTGGTCTCTTGTGTCTCCTCATTCTATTATTCAGGGTCACAAGTGACTTCGCGTCCTTTAGGAGTTTGTCTCGCTCCATTCCTCTTGACATAGCTAGTGCGGCAATTGCTTGGGTTGTTGTTGGACGCCCTCCACTATACTCCCCAAGCTCCTTTGATAAGTTAATCATTCTCCGCCATGCCTCTCTTCGTTCCTTTGCCCTATCAGCCAGTTTTGCTCCAGAAAGCAAGGACCCAAGTTCCGCCGGCACCTCCGTCGGGATGCTTAATGGCCCCGCTCGTTTTGTTTTTGTGTACCTTGAGAATTGGGGGTGTTTTGTTGTGAATCTTAGTGCCCTTGAGAAAGGCACATTCCCTACAAATCTCTTAATTGAAGCCATTAGTAAGAATATGCTTAATTAATATTTAAATGTGAATTACCCCAGTATTTGCTAACTGATTGGGCTATTTTTGCTTATTTTGCTGTGTTGCGTAATTGTTTGTGTTTTTGGTTAATTGGTTCTTTTTGGGCTAATTGTTACAATAATTGGTTTTGGAGTTGTAGTTTGTATATTTGTTCGTGTTGCATGTTGTGGTATTTAGTTGATTGGGTGTGTTGTCCGAATCTGCGTTTAATGGTTGAGAACATGGTTTCTATTGCCCATCGTGTGCCGTAGGCTTGTTGTTGTTGCCATTTTTTCTTAT
>DYDN01000058.1 GCA_020717885.1 Candidatus Forterrea sp. | reverse complement strand
CAAACAATGAAAAAACAAAACCCACAACAAACAGAATAATGCAACACAGCAACATAGTGGGCACAAACAATCCCCTTATATTGCTTTTCTCAAAGGATTAATATAAAATGAACCACAAATGCGGGATTTGCGGTGTCGGCGGAAAAGATAACGCTGAATACTTATTGTACAAGATGCTTCTTCAGCTCCAGCACCGCGGCCAGCTCTCCGCAGGAATCACTACTTATCATCCAGAGAGCACTCAGCGCCTACTAACTTACAAAGAAATAGGGCTTGTTAATAACGTTTTTCACGCAGAGCATAAGGAAAAATTCTCCCCAATAATGCAAAAACATAAATCTCTTACCGGGATTGGACATGTGCGATATGCGACAAGCGGAGCAGATGATAAGAACTACGCTCAGCCCTTTGAACGAGCGCACGGAAGAAAAAATAAGTGGTTTAGTTTTTGCTTTAATGGGAATATATCAAATTATACCGATCTTAAGCGCGGGCTTGAGCGGGACAATTATCACCTTGTGAGGGAAACGGATACCGAAATAATAATGCACATGCTCTCAAAATCAATTAAGACAAGCGGAACACTTGTTGATGCGTTCGCGCATGCTTCAATAAAACTTGACGGAGCATATAATCTCGCTTTTATGAACGCGGAGGGGGCAATTGTTGCCGCTCGTGACCCGCTTGGTTTTCGCCCCCTAAGTTACATGGTTTCTGACGGGGACATGGTTTTTGCAAGCGAGAGCGTTGCGCTTACCTCAAACGGATTTGATCATTTTAATGATCTCGCGCCAGGGTGTGCGCTAATAAAAGAAAATAACAGCATTCGCGTTGAGCGTTTTGCTTCCTCTGGAAAAAAAGCGTATTGTTTTTTTGAATGGGTTTATTTTGCCCACCCCGCATCAGTAATGGAGGGCGTATTAGTCTACAAGGCGCGCCATTCTCTTGGAAAAGAACTTGCAAAATTTGAAACCGAAAAAATGGATAAGGATTGTGTTGTTGTCCCTGTTCCTGATTCAAGCAGACCGGCGGGAGAGGGATTCGCAGAAAGTTTAGGGGTTCCTTGTGTTGAGGGATTAATTAGAAATCGTTACGTTGGAAGAACTTTTATTGAGTCGGGTGATAGGGCACAGAAGGTAAAGGATAAATTTGCTATAGTGAAGCAGGTACTTGAAGGAAAAAAAGTATTTTTAGTGGAAGATAGTATTGTAAGAGGAACCACTCTTCGAAAGCTTATTAGTTTCATCAAGAAGCACGGCAACCCAAAAGAAATTCACGTAAGGGTTTCCTGTCCCCCAGTTAAATGGCCGTGTTTTTATGGAATTGATATGAGCTCAAGAGCCGAGCTTATTGCGGCAAAGTATGAAGATAAAGAAGATTTAAACGCGGTTATTTGTAAAGAGCTTGGCGCAGATTCATTAATTTATCAAACTGAGGAAGGGCTTGTGAAAGCAATTGGGCTTGATAAAAAAGATATGTGCCTTGCTTGCTTAAACGGCTGCTACCCGACAACAATGGGCGAGCAGTTAAAACTTTTCTCCGGAGGCGGAAGAGCAGCGGATTCGAAGTGCTAGTAGATTACTGTACAAATAAACTATTTCTTTCACTTCTTCTTTTTGCCCACTCTGGGTGTTTTCTTTTGTTTTTGGATAATTGTAGTCACCGCATCAACCGCATAACACCCTTCTTCAGTCACAATTAACGGATTTATTTCAAGTTCACTTATTTGCGGATATGTATTCGCAAGCGAAGCAATTAATTTTATTGTTCTCTTCAAAGCATCAACATCATATTTCTTTTTTGTTCTTGCTCCACGAAGAACTGCAGTGCCCTTTACTTCATTTAGCATTTCCTCAACATCTGATTCGCAGAGCGGGGCGATTTTTTGCGAGAAATCTTTCATCACTTCAACAAATATCCCACCAAGTCCGTATGTAATTACTTTGCCAAATTCCGTAGTTATTGCTGAGAGAAGCACTTCCTGCCCAATTATCATTTCCTGCATTGCAAGTACCGGCTTGATTGAAATCTCTTTTGATTTTGCGAGCATAAAATCGATTTGTTTCTCAAGCTCTTCTTTTGAATTAATACTCGCTTTTACAAGCCCGTGGTCCGTTTTATGTGCGAGTCCCGAGGCAGTTTTGAGTGCCACAGGATACTTTACTTTGTCAAAATCAATCTCGCTCTTTTTCGTAAAGAAAATTGTTTTTGGGGCTTTTATCCCGAATTCTTTTAAAAGAGTAAATGACTCTTCAAGCAAAAGCGATTGTTTTTTTGCTAAAAGATTTTTAATGCTTTTTTTGGGGGCAATTTTTTGTTCAAAGCATTTCTTCATTTTTTTTCTTTCGTAATAATCCGAAAGCCGTGAAAGCGCTTTTATTCCGCGTTCAGGCGTATCAAACTCAGCAACCCCATTTTCCTTTAAGTATCTCTTTGCGTGAGCAACCGCTGTTCCCCCAAGGAATGAACAGAGTATGGGTTTCTTACCGTTTAGTGAAACCACCATGTCCGCAACCCGCTCCGGCTGTGTCATGCTTTGCGGGGTGAGTAGTGCATACACAAGGTCAATCGAATTATCAGCCTGTAATACTGAGAGCGCGGTTCGATAGTTTATTGGTTTTGCATCCCCGATTAAGTCAAGAGGGTTTGATGCGTGCGGATTAATTTGTTTCACTGTTTTGAGTGTCTTTATGCTAAACTCGGGCAAAGTGAATTTGTGTACGGATGCAGAATCGGCAACTATAACTCCTGGCCCCCCGGCATTAGTCACAACCGCAAGCCTTAACCCTTTTGTTTTCCTTACTTTTGCGAGGAGTTTTGCGATATCAAAAAACCCTTCTATTGAATTTATTCTAATTATATTTGATTTTTTGCATGCGATGGAAAATATTTTATCATCAACGCTCATCGCGCCTGTATGGGAGGATGCGGCCCTTTGTCCTTCAGCGCTTCTTCCTGATTTTATTACAACAACAACTTTCTTCTTCGCAAGTTGCGCCGCTTCTTTTAGAAACTTGTGCGCATTCTTAACAGACTCCATATACACGAGCACGGATTTTGTTGAAGGATCATGCTCAAGATAGTGAAAGTACTCCGCTTCTCCAAGGAATGATTTATTTCCTGTTGAAATAAATTTACTAAAACCAATTTTTTCCTGCCTTGCCCAATCAAGTATTGCCGTGCATAACGCGCCTGATTGTGAAACAACCGCAACTCCCCCCGTTTGGGGGAAATTCGCGGCAAATGAGGCGTTGAGCCCGTTTTCAGTATTAATTATTCCGAGTGTGTTTGGCCCCACAACTGCCATTTCTTTAGCTTCAACCACTTTTCGTATTTCTTCTTCAAGTTTTTTTCCTTCTTCTCCAGTTTCAGAGAACCCAGCGGTTATTATTACCGCAGCGTTTATTCCCTTCTGGGCGCATTCCTTAATTACTCCGGGAACAAATTTTGCAGGAACACAGATTATTGCAGCATCAACGTTTGAGGAGATTTTTCCCACAGAAGGGTATGCCAAAAGTCCCTGTATTTTTTGCTCATTTAGATTAACCGGATAAATTTCTCCAGAGAAGTTTGCCTCAATTAAATTTCTTACTATGGCATACCCTACTTTTCCAGGAGTATTTGAGGCGCCAATTATCGCCAGACTTTTTGGATTAAAGAGAACTTCTAAATTGGCCGAATATTTGTTTGCCATAAAGAATTAACTGCTTATGATTATTAAAAGGTTTTGAGTGTTTATGAAAAGTCTGGCCAGGGGATAAACCCCCCAAAAAAAGGTTAATAAACAAGAATACCTCGTAGTACTGGCGACTAAATGAATAAGATAATTGACTTACTGATAGTATCCTCTTTTTTTTACGGGCTCGCAGCGGGGCTGCTCGGACCAATTTATGCGATTTATGTTCAAGAAATTGGTGGGGATATACTTACGGCGGGTTACTCTTACGCGATTTTTACAATAATTTGCGGAGTATTCATTCTTTTGCTTGGTATTTGGGAGAATCGTTCAAAGCACGAGGAAAAAATAATTCTCCTCTCAAGAGTGCTGGCAGTGGCAGGATTTGTGGGGTATTTGTTTGTTACAAACCCGATGGATTTATTTTTAGTGCAAGTAGTTCTTGGTATATCCGTGGCATTTGTTGTCCCTGCATTTGATTCATTTTACTCACGGCATATTGATAAAAACAAAGAAACTGAAGAGTGGGGTGCTTGGGAAGGAGTTTATCAAATATCTCTTGGAATATCAGCAGTAATCGGCGCGGTGGTAGCGGATTACTTTGGATTTAAAACACTCATTTGGCTTATGATACTGTTTGCAGTATTTTCTTTAGTTGTAATTTGCTTTATGTTTATTAAGAACAAAAAGCGCGTTAATAAAAAAACTGCACCCAAAAAGAGGCGCATAAAAAGAAAGACGTAAGCAGCCACTAATGTAACTGCCTAGCCTAAAAAAATTTAAGGATTCTCTTCAACAAATTTCTTTATTGCATCATAATTCTCTACTATGAGTTTTGCCTTGCCTTTGCCGAATTGGAAAGGAAAAGTGTCCTGTTCATTTCTTTTTAGGATTATCATTTTGTTGCCTTTGAATTCACCGTATTCTACTACCACTAATAATCACCTTGCAAATAATCGTGGCGGCAAACAATTATAAAATTACTTAAACCTTCGCACAGGTGATATTAGGTATGGAGAGCCTAAAAGTCCTTAACAAGAATAACCTGAACTTATCAGTTGTAGTGCATTCGCCAAGGTATCAGGTAAACTCCCCGCTAGTGCTTCTTTTGCATGGCTTTACGGGGCATAAGGGAGAGGCGCATATAGAGTCCCTTGCGGAGCTCTTGGCAAAAAATGGCTTCTTTGCAGTAAGATTTGACTGCTCTGGCTCCGGAGCAAGCGAAGGAACTATTGAGAATGATTATCGGTTTTCTAATTATTTAAGTGATATTGGGGTTGTGCTTGATTTTGTTGAGACTCTTCCAAACGTCGACAAAAATAGAGTGGGGATTTGGGGGCATAGTATGGGCGGGCAGCTCGCATGTATTTTTGCTTCCATGCGCCCTGAAATAAAATCTCTTTGCGTGATTTCTCCGCCATCAATTTTTATTTTACCAAACAATGACATGGAACAAATGAGGAACTCCGGTTTTTTTGAAAAAGAGAGTCCGGTGCTTGGAAAAATGAGATAGGGGCTTCGCCCCTATGACCCCACTGCGCCTTCGCTCCTCTGCGAGTCTTTTGTGACTCGCAGTATCTCGCTCGGCGCCTAATAT
>DYDN01000002.1 GCA_020717885.1 Candidatus Forterrea sp. | reverse complement strand
AAGAAAAAATGGCAACAACAACAAGCCTACGGCACACGATGGGCAATAGAAACCATGTTCTCAACCATTAAACGCAGATTCGGACAACACACCCAATCAACTAAATACCACAACATGCAACACGAACAAATATACAAACTACAACTCCAAAACCAATTATTGTAACAATTAGCCCAAAAAGAACCAATTAACCAAAAACACAAACAATTACGCAACACAGCATAATTCGGGACTTAGAAATGGGTTAACCTTAAAATGAAAGAAGGGGTTTACTGAATTTACTCTCTTCTAGGCCTTCTGCCTCTCATCATTCCGCCAGGTCTTCTTGGACCCCTGCTCTGCATGGTTTTTCTTGCTTTTTCTTCAGCAGCTTCATCTATTTCCTGCTCAAAATCGTTTACTTGTGCAGTGAATGCTTCTCTTGTAATTTCTTTTCTCTCAACAAGTATTTCTCTTGCCAAAAGGTAGTAAATAAGTGCTAATGATTTTCTTCCCTTATTGTTTGCGGGTATTAAAAGATCAATATTTTTCATTGGGGAGTCGCTTCCAGCAAGTGTGATTACTGTGATTCCTACTTCTGATGCTTCTTTTAGTGCTTGTGAATCAGCAAGTGGGTCAGCTATAAAAATTGCTTTTGGTTCAAAGAATATTCTTGCCTGTGGATTTGTAAATGTTCCCGGTATAAATCTTCCAACAAATTCTCTTGCCCCAATCATTGCAGCAAGTTTTCTTGCGGGTTTGTGCCCGTAGAGTCTTCGTGCGATTATTGCGATGTCTTTTCCCTCAAACTTCGCGAGCATTTTTGCCACAAGTCTGATTCTTTTGTCAATTGTTTCAATATTAAATACTTGTAATCCATCTTTTCTTTTCTTGAAAATGTATCTCCGCATTTCCCCGGTTTTGAATTTTGTTCCGATATGCACTCCGCTCTTTAAATATGTCTCAATGTCTATAAGCAAGTCCTTGCCTTTGTAGAATTCGGTGTCATCGAATTCTTGCTTTGTCTCTTTTTGTTCGCGTACTTTTGTTTCTTCGTCCATATCAAATCCCATTTTTCAAATTTAATCATTCAACTTTAAATTCAACTCTAACTAAATTCCTATTTCTTGAACCTCATCATATCATCAACTAATTCAGCGTGAGTTAAGAGTGTCTTTCTGCAGCAGTACTTTTTTACCCCAAGGTCATCAAGTACTTTTCCAGCCTGCTCTCCCTTCTCAGTTCTTTCCTTGAACTCTGTATAGAGTCCTCCGACAGGTTTTCCGCATGAAAAGCATCTTACTGGTACTATCATCTCATCACCAAACTCCAAATTTTAAACAAATATTTTCCCATATGAACCCAAAAATAAATTTGGGCAAAAGGCTTTCACCTTTTGCTGTGTTGCCTCTGCTTTCTCGCTTTTCTTCCAAGCGGTTTTTTGCTCTCCACTCTTCTAACATCATCAACAAGCAATGTTCTGTCGTATGCTGTGAATAAATCCCTATATTTCTTGCCTTTTGCTTTTACAATGGCTTTTGCGATGCATGCTCTTGCTGCAACCGCTCTGCTCATAAATCCTGAACCGTTAACATTAATGTCAATATCATATTCTTTTATTGCATCCCCAGCAAGTCTTACTGGCTCAAGTAGCATTTCTTTTACATACCCTCTCGCATAAGCAGCTATGCTCATTTTGTTAATTTTAATATGCCCGCTGCCTTTTCGAATTATTGCTCTTGCAACAGCAGATTTCTTTTTTGACTTCACAGTCATCCCTGCTTTTTTTGCTGCAGGTTTTAATTTCTTTTCTTCTTCCATTTCCAACACTTCCAAAAATCAATCTTCTAATATAATTTCCATCCAAATAACTACCATGTTCCGCCAAGTTCTAGCGCTATTTCTTTCATCGTCATAAATGGGTGTCTTTCGTTGCACCTAAATTCTTCAAACACAATTGCTTTTTCTTTTGCAAATTCTTTTGGAGCTTTATTGTGTACCATCAATCTTTCAATTATCCTTTCTTTTGCTCTCTTTGTTGTAGGGAGCATGTTTCTTATCATTCTTCTCATTATTCTATCCGGAATTCTTGAGTATTTTGGCCCGTAGTGCGGATTTGATTTTACTGCAGCAAGTACTCTTCTTTGGTACTTAATCATTACGGCAGCTTTTGTCCCCACGACTATTGCGTCTTCCGCATTAATCACATTGACATTTTCGCCGTTTATGATCATTTTTGCCACTTTTGATGCAAGTCTTCCTGCAACCAAACCTTTTGCGTCTACTACCACCATAAAAACCAATTCCTTTTTCCCTTCAAAATTCTCTTCCTTCATTCATCCAACAATAATAACTTTACTTACATCAACTTTATCAAATTTCTTTGCGAACTCTGCAAGTGTGATAAAATCAGCTTTTCCTTTCATCTTTTGTTTTGCTATTTCTGATGCAGCCACCGCAACAATAGTTGCTTTTTCAGTAAATTCGCCAGTCGAAAGTATTTTTCCTGGGACCACAAGTATTTTGCCTTTTGATGCTGCTGCAATTTTGTTTAATTTAGTCAAATTAACAGCTATTTTGTGTCTTGATGGGCTCTTCATTATTTCTGCAAGTCTCTCCCAGAGTGGTTTCTTTGTTTTTCTTGCTGCTTTTTCCATGCTCGCAACGAGTTTTACTGTTTCAAGTTTTTTTGACATATTTTTTCACTTCAAATTTTACAACTGCAATATTACTGTGCTACTGAAAGTAGCACACATATTCCGTAATGCACTGGCGGAACAGTGCAGGGGAAGAGATTCGAACTCTCGAAGGCACTAAGCCACAGGATCTTAAGTCCTGCCCCTTTGACCGCTCGGGAACCCCTGCTTTTGTCAGTCTTTCTATTCGCATCATTCTTGCGCCCTAGTTTTTAACTGACTTGCCAGCTAGGAGCAAGCCTCAAATGGTGCATCTCACTTTGTGAGACGACTGCATAATCATAATTTTTTTATTTCTTCTTCAAGCTCGCCAAGTTTTTCAGTGAGTCTGTCTACTGCTGAATCAATTGTTTCTTTTGGTGTCAATTGCCCTGTTGATTCCATTGTGAGTACAAAGTCAGCTTGCGAGTATTTTACTTTTACATTGTGTTTTCTCAAAATGTCAAGGTGCTGATTCTGGGTTTTTGTGTTGTAAGGATCAGCAAAGAATAGTTTTCCTGCTTTTACTTCTATGCTGCCCTTTGGCATCTCCGCTACTATTGCTTTTGCGTCATAACTCTTGTCATTATCAATTTCTATTACTTCGTTGTATGAAACTATAATTGGCTGAAATCTTGCATGTTCTTCCCCAGCACCCATTCTTGCGGTCATCTCAAGCTTAATGTTTTGATCTTTTCCAAGTTTTGTAATTACAATTTTCTTATCAGTAATTTCTATTTTAGGATCAGTGCATTTTATGTCTTTGCTTGTAACAGTGCATGGGCCGGTTTTTTCAAGTACAAGTTTTACTGTGTCTCCCGCTTTGTAAGTTTTTGAGTCTGTCTTTATTGGCAATAGCCCAAGTCTATTTGTAAGCATTTCATCAAATACAACTGAATCATTTTCGTATATTTGTACATCATCAACAGCAAGGCATGGCACATTAACCATTATTGCTCTTCTAAGTGTATTCATGAATGTCGGAGTAGTGCCCTTAATCAAGTACTTTGTAACCCCGTGCTCATCATAAACTTTTTTTGCATCCATAAAAATCACATGTCTAAAATTCATGCTCGTTTCAAATCTCACTTCTCAGCTTTTCCTCTAAATTTCTTTTGTTTTCTGCATCCATCATGTGGCATCGGAGTAACATTCTCGATTGAAACAATTCTAAGGCCGTTTCTTGTGATTGATCTTATTGCTGCTTCTGCACCAGTTCCAGCTGATGGACTTTTGTTTCCGCCTCTTCCGCGTACTTTAACATAAACTTCTCTGATTCCTTTTTCTCTTGCCGCATTTGCAATATTTTCAGCTAGTTTCATTGCAACATACGGGGAGCCTTCTTTGTGTTGTGCTTTTGTTTCCATTCCGCCGGTTGCTTTTGCTATTGTTTCAGCGCCCGTAAGGTCGGTTAGCAACAGCATAGTATTGTTGTGTGTTGCAAGTATGTGTACTATTCCTCTTGTTTCTGCCATAAAAATCACTCATCATTTTCCAATAATAAAACTAATCTTATTCTTTTGCCTCAGCAACTTCTTCAGTTGGTTTTGCTTCTTCAAACTGTTTCTTTAGTTCATTCTCTTTTTCAGCTGCTTTTGGGCCTTTCTTCACAGCGTGTTTTTTCTGCTCGAACATCATTTCATCCCCATACCATGAGATTTTCCCATCCTCGCTAGCTTCAACAATATAACTTGGCCTGTCAATTTTCTTGCCATTTACTGCAATGTGCCCGTGGACAATGAATTGTCTTGATTGTTTTAGCGTGTTCGCAAGTCCCTTTCTCCAAACGATTGTTTGTAGTCGTCTTTCAAGTAGTGCCTCGGGAGTTAGTACAAGTACATCATCAAGTGATGGATTTGCAGTTAGTATCCCAACTTTTTTTAGCGAATCAAGTAGTTCCTTTTCTCTCCTAAGTCTATTTTCAAGGCTTAGTGCAAGGAGTTTTCTCGCTGTCCCTCTTTTTGTTCGTACAATTGTTTCTGCCCTATAAAGCTCTTTTTTATTCTTCAAACCGTAAACTTTCTTTAGTTCCCTCTCTTTTTCTATTCTCTCTTTTTGGAATGCCTTTCTTGGCTTTTCGTACTGCTTTCTTTTTTTCCTTGGGTCACCCATAAGTATCACTTCTTTTCAGCCGCTGGTGCAACAGGTTTTCCAGCATCTTTCTTTGTTACTCCAACAACCCCGCCCTTTCCTCTGTGTTTGCTCTTTGTCTTTTGTCCTCTTACTGTTAGTCCCCACATGTGTCTTAGCCCTTTGTAGGATTTTATTTCAGCTAGTCTTGTAAGATCATTTCTAAGCGAGAATGCCAAGTCATTCATTGTCAAGTGTTTGTTTTTTCCTGTCTCAAAATCCTTTTGTCTATTCATTGCCCAGGATGGAGTTCCAAGTTTATCAGGATTTAAAATTACTTCTTCAAGTTTCTTTACTTCCTCATTAGTAAGTTCGCCAAGTCTTTTATTTGAAGGAATTTTATTTTTTTTTCTAAATTCCTTTGCGATTAGCCCGCCTGTCCTCTGCCCGAGTCCCTTTATTCCCTGCAGCGCAAGCTCAATGCTTTTTGTACCGTCAAGGTCTTTTCCGATTACACGTACAATATAATTAAAGTCCACCATAAAAATCACATTTTTTTTATCATTCTTTCAAATAATTTAATTCATCGCCTTCATTGCTTTTACTACCCCTTCGTGGGATTCTTCTTCCCTTATTTTTATTTCTTTTCCAACAGGGAATAAATGCAAAACATTGCATGATTTTCTTTTTACTTTTGTTCCGTCCACAAGTACTTTTCCGCTCTTTGGCTTTGACAAGATTACAACCATTCTTCCGGCTTCTCTTCCACGTGTTTTAATGCAAATCTGTCCTACTTCCATTCATCATCAACCCTAAAAAAATAATTCCCATTTATTCAACATTTGCTCTTCCAATTACTTGTGATACATACTTCCTATACTTTTGATCAACATCTTCAAGTTTCTTTGTTCCAGCAATTACTTTTCCCATTTCAACAAAAACTTTTTCTCTTGCTTCTCCGGACAATACTCCGCCAAATGGTGCGCTTGGTCTCTTCTCTGTTTTACTGTGCTTTCCTTTTCCAACCTTTTTTTCGTGTGGAACTCCAGAAAGTATCTTTCCAGTGAGTGCACAACGCTGTTTCTTGTGTTTGCCCTTAAAGTATTCTCTTTTTGAGCCGCCCGTGGACTTAACGAATTTGTATTGCTTTGATTTCTTGTTCTTTGATGGCATAAAAATCACTATTTTTATTCACTTCAAATTTCCACTGAAATTCTCAGTGGCATAAAAATCACTATTTTTATTCACTTCAAATTTCCACTGAAATTCTCAGTGGCATAAAAATCACTATTTTTATTCACTTCAAATTTCCACTGAAATTCTCAGTGGCATAAAAATCACTATTTTTATTCACTTCAAATTTCCACTGAAATTCTCAGTGGCATAAAAATCATCTTTATTTCTTCAAATCATTTTCACTTTTTCTCTTCAACAACTTCAATTTTCTTTTCCTCAACAACAACTTCTTTTTTCATTTCAACTTTTCCAACTGCATTTTTATTTCTCTTTTTTATTAAATCATAAATTCTTTCAACTATAACAAATCCAATTGTTGCTACAATATAATACGAAAAATATGTTTCATAATATCCTGGTGTCATCGTTAATCCTTGCGGAATCCAATTTGTGAATTGTATCACTGGAATCGGGGATGTTATTAATTGACTCCCATACCACTGCGCAAAAAGCCACATCGCAACAAAAAAAGCGGGTAATGTGAAGAGACTCATTTTCATTGTTGAGTTCATCATCTGTGTTTGTCCGCTCAGCATTTTTGTCTGTAGCTCATCAATCTCTTTTTTATTTTTATCTGCCTCCTTAAGCAATTCTTTCCATTTCTTTTGTATCTGTTTCATTTCTTCCTGTTGAGCTTTCATTTTTTCCTTATTAATCATTTTTCTTTGGAGTATTTTTGAGAACGCTGCAAGTAGAACAGTTACCACTGCTATGCCCGCTGCCGGTTCCACGAAATACACCTTATTGCTCACCAGTATAATTATTCTCTTAAAGGCAACGTTTTAAAAGGTTCTTAAACCGCTTCAAAACTTTGTCAATAAATGTAACGCTTTGCGTTTATTGCCCTCTAAAACCCCTTATTTCCAAGGAAATTAACTCATTTTTCCAAGGAACTTTGACAGCATTTCTTGCTGGGATTTTGCTATTTCTTCGTAGAATCTGTATACGATTCCAACTGTTAGGAGTATTCCTGTTCCTGAAGCTACTCCTGATAAAACAAAATCTCCGCCTGCGGAGAGTATTGCAACAAATATTGAGCCAAGTACTGTGATTGGGGGGATATATCTCTCAAGTACTTTTTCTATTACTCTTTTGTCCTTTCTAAATCCGGGTATCTGCATTCCCGCTCTCTCAAGCTGTGCAGCAACTGCTTGTGTACTCTGGTTACCCATTTGTACCCAAAACCATCCAAATACTATGCATGCGATTATTAACAAAATCAAGAATACTATCCCTTGGAATATTGCATTTATCATTCCTGAGGTAATTCCATTTACAAATAATCCCATAACAAGGCTTTCCCCGCCAGTACTTACTGCACGAAATAACTGTGTGTTACCACTATTGGGCATCATTGTTGCCCACGCCAAAAAGTCCATTATTGGTCCGATGATTGGAACCTTTTCAACAAATAGTCCCCAAAGTCTCATGTTCATGAAGAGTGCCATTGCAAGTATTACTGGCATGTTACTCACATACAAGAATTTCACTGGGTATCTTCCGCCTGTTCCGCGGTATCCCATTGTAATTGGAATGTTAACATGCATTCCTTCAGCAAATACAACCACTAAAAATATTACTACGGCGCCAAGAAGAGGAAGCATTAACAAAGGGTCCCCTGTCATAAATGTTCTCCAAAGTATTCCTCCTGTCTCGATTGCAGGATTAAGTGCTGATTGTATTGGCGGCAAAAATGTCTGCCAAAAGAGTGCCCCTGATACCCCTGCTGCAATGAATAAGCTTACTCCTGAACCAATTCCATATCTTGAGAGCACTTCATCTAAATACAAAAGTATTATTGAGCCGATTGCGATTTGTAGTGTTAGTACCCATGTGAGTGGATTAGCTAGTCCTGCCCCCCCGATTGGAGTAAGCATTCCGCTTGCAACATAAATGAATCCTTCAATGAAGCAAAGTGCTATTGCAAATATTTTTTGTAATGCCTGAAATTTTGCTCTGCCTTCATTTGAGCCAATATCAATATTAAGTATCTGTGCTCCAAGGAATAATTGCAAAAATATTGATGCCATTACGATTGGCCCAATTCCGGCGGTGATTAGTGTTCCTGCTTCGCTTGCAAGTAGTGTCTGCGCAAAAAGTATTTGCTGAACCGTTGGGGATAAAGTATCAAGGCCCACGAGGTTGATGCTGGCCATTATGAAGAATATTACAAGTGCAACTACTGTCCAAAGAAGTTTTTGTGTAAAAGGAATCTCTTTTTCTGGTCTTGTTACTTCGGGTAAAAATTTGGACAAATCAACAATAGAATCAATAATACCCAAGCAAATTCACCCAATTTTTCTAAAATCTTCAAATATCCAAATTTTTTTAAACATTATAAAAGCATTTTGTATTTTTTTCCAAAATCTTTTCACATATTTTCAATGAACGGTGTTTTTATGTGTTTTTATTGCTTTTGTTTGCATTTTTTTCACATTTTCTTCTAATCAAACACTCTCTTCGCACTCAAGCTCCCTCACAAAGCTTTAACAAATTCATGCCAAAAAGGCAGTAATCATTTTTTCTCTTCGATTTCGCCTTCTACTTCCTCAAATTCAAGGTCTTCATCCTCTCCTCCAAGTGCCGATTCCTCAGCCTCGTAGCCTTCCTTTGCGAACTCAAATTTTCCGCCCTTAGCAGTTATTTTTGCAATTGCTTTTGTCGCGGCATTAATTCTAAGTACTATTTTGTGACTTGTTTCTCCCTGTGAAAGGATTTTTGTGAACCCGCTTCTTCGATCAACAATATACATATCGCCCTCTTTTGCAACTTTTCCTTTTGCAACAAGAATATCAAGCATTGCATCAAGTCTTCCAAGCTGAATAGCGTGTATTCCCGCTTTTGTGTCAGATTTTAATCTGAATTTTCTCGGCTTTAATCTTCCGATTGAATGAAATTTATGTTTGTTTGCTCCCGCGTTTCCTCTACCGCCCCTTCCTCCGGCTCCGCGTCTATTTTTTGAGTTTCCTGCGCCCATGGTTCTTTGTCCGCGCAACTTATTTTTTTTCCTTCTTTTTCTATCGCCCATACAAACACTTCCAATAAACAACTTACAAATTTACATCATTTTCTTTATTAAATCATTAATTTTTTCTCTTCTGTTTCCTAAAGCTCCGCCTGTGCTAAATGGAACTTTTACTCCCTTTCTTTCAAATCCGCCTCTTGGCGGACTAAGCGTGAACAAATTTTTTATTCCTGCTTGCTTTGGCGTCTTTCCTTTTGCAAGCTCAGCCAAAACTTTTTTAGTATCAACTTTTGCGCCAGGAACAATTGGTCTTGCTCTTTTTTCAATTAATTCCTTAAGTACTTCATCTGAAATTTTTCCAAAAGCAACATAATCCTTTGATTCTGTTATCATCATGAGCGCCTGATTATCTTCTTTCCAAAGAGTCATATTATTGATTCTCTTTAGCCCGAGCATGTCAAGTGCTTTCTTCATTTTCGGAATTACGTTTACTGTTCCTCGAATTCTTATTGCTGCGTACATAATATCACTTCAACCAATTTCATTTTCCTAAATGCCATTCTCTTTATTTTCATTTCTTCCAAAAGAACTACATTGACCTTGTTTCTTTGCTTAATTTTCTCTCAATGTCCTTTGATGATTTCATTTTTGCTGTCTGTGCAAGCGCATCAATTGCTGCTTGAACAAAATTTAATTGAATTGTTGATCTTCCTTTTGTTCTTCCCCAAACGTTTTGAATTCCTGATAGTATCATTACTGGCTTTATCCCTTTTCCAACCGCTAGTCCAGTTCCTTTTGGTGCTGGCATCAACACTACTCTTACACTTCCGCTTTTTCCTTCAACTTTGAATGGAACGGAGTGGCGATCATCCGTAGGCTGCTCTTCCCATGAACCTGACCCTCTGTAAACTCTTACTAAATTTAATTTTGCCATTCTTTTTGCTTTATTTATGGCAGGGAATCTGTCAGCATCTTTTGCTGTCCCAAGTCCGATGTACCCGTTTTTGTTTCCAACAAGTACTGCAGCGCGGTAAGAATATTTTCTTCCGGCTCTTGTTACTCTTGTGGTTCTTGCAACATCAACTAATTGTTCTGATAATTGCAAAAGCGTGTCAATAATTTCAGGCTCAAGCACTCTTAACCCCTTATCAAGCACATCATCAATTGAAGTAATTTTTCCTGCTTTAACTGCTTTTCCAAGTTCGGTTTTAGGAACCCAATTATTTATTACAGACTGTCGTTCGCTGATTTCTCTTTCAATCTTTTCAATTTCAGTTTCTTCCGCGCGGTCTCTTCTTCTCGGTCGTCCGCCCTTTGCTCCCTTAGCCCCTTTCTCTTCAGGTCTTCTGTTCATTCTTTCACCTTCGCTATCTCTGCCTTGGCTTTCTCAAAAGCTTTTTGGATTTCTCCAGGCTGTATTCCTGCTTTTATGTAATTTGAAAACACAGTTTTTGCTTTGTCCCCAAGTTTTTTTGCATAATCATCAAGCACTTTTCCGCTTATTCTGTCTTCTGATGGCAAAGCTTCAGCTGAGTGCGGGACTTCTACTCCCGCATCAATTACCCCTTTTAGTGCAGCAAAGATTACGTTACCATGGCTTGGGCTTTTTCTTCCCATGTCAAGTACGCATTTCTCTTTTCCAAGTCTCTTTCCAAGTAAAAATCCAACTAGGTAAGCTGATGGAGTGTTGTTTGTTCCGTAGAACTTATATTTTGCAAGTTCTCGCGAGTCAGCAGTTGCAACTGTTACGTCCCCCTTTGGTTCGTATCGAACAGCGTGAGCAATTACTCTCATGTTGCTTTTCCTTACTACAAGTCTTAGTTTCTTTGATTTAACAAGAGCAAGTCTTTTCTTGTAATCCGTCTTGCCTTCTCTTCTTCTTCTAAAAGGCATATCGAATGTTGATTTACGAGCAGCCATTATTTCTTCGCCCCCTCTACATATTCAGCTAAATATTTTTTTCCCTTAAAATAATTTCCCTTTATTTTTTTGTACATATCCCCATATCCTTTTTCTTTTACAGCTTCAGGATTTGTTGCTTTTAATTCTCTTAACGTTCTTCTAAGCGCCCTTACTTTCGATATCCAGGTCTTCTTTTGTTCCCCTCTTACTTTCTTTGTTCCTGCCCTTTTTCCTTTTCCCCTTCTTCTTCCCTTTTGTTTCTTTTCTTTAAGTATTCTTGCTCTTCCCATGCTCTGCTCTGCGGAAGCTCTTTTCTTTATGATTCTTTCAGCAATTAATCCTCTTACATCATCTTTTGTCATAGCTTCGCTTACTTTTGACAAGTTAGCGGGGTCAAGATATATTCTGCCTTCTCCGACCTTTAGTATTCTGCTTGCGAGTTCTTTTGCTTTTTTAGCTTCCATAATAACACCATTTTCACTCTTCATTTCCCTTAAAATTAATTTAATACCCAAACTCCTTTTTCGTTTGCCTTTTTCATTAACTCATTTCTTTTCTTCTTTCCAAGCACTGCTGAGAATCTTACTGCCTCTCTTTTTGTATCAATTTTTGCAAGATCATTTGCGTTGCATACAAGTACTTCCATATATCCTGAAGGATGTATGTGGCGTAACTCAGCTTTGCTTCTATATCCAATTTTTGGCCGAAATCCGTGCTGTAGTCCCTTATCAAGATCTATTCCGTGTGGTTTTCTCCATTTATCCCACTTTGCAATGGATTTTCTTCTAATATTCTTTTTACCGAATCTTCCTCTGAAAACCGGAGTGTGTTTTCTTTCCCAAAGTTTCTTTTGGTTATCATAAGCTTCCTTGCTTTTTTTCTTGTTTTCTTTTTTAACATACTGAATAAATTTCTTTTTCACAACTTCTTTTTTAGTTTCAATCTTCACTTCAGATTTAGCGTCAGTTTTCTTCTCATCCTTCGCCTCAACTTTTGCTTCAGTTTTAATTTCGCTTTTAATTTCAGTTTTCTTCTCAGTAGCCTTGCTTTCAGTCTTCTGTGTAGTGGCTTTAGGCGCAGTCTTTACTTCTTCTGCAGCAACTGCTTCTTTTTTCTTAACAATTTTTTCAACCATATTAATCACACAAAAATTTCATTAGTTAAATCTATAACCTTAAACTTTTCCCCTCAATATTTCAACAGCTGGAGTCTTTTTTGCTTCCATATTTCCTGTTTCAACAATATAAATTCCATCCTGGTATCTTCGTATATCCTTATTCTTTACTTTTGTTTTTCTTTCCATGTTTGATGCTGTTTGTCCAACAGCTTCTTTATCTGTTCCACTAACTGTAATATCCTGGCCCTTAACTTCAACTTTTGTTGCCCCCATGATTCTTGTCTTCCTAGGGAATTTTTCTCCAAGAAAGTTTTTGATGCTCACGGCATCCTTCTCAACTTGTATGCTCATCGGGAAGTGCGAGTATAAAACTTTCAAATTATATTTGTAACCATAAACTAATCCTTCTGCCATATTCTCTATGTGTGAAGTAATTGTTTCAACTAGAACATCCGTCTGCTTGTTCTTTGGTGTTCCTTCAACAATTATTTTGTTTCCTTCAAGTGAAAGTTTTATTCTGTATGATTTGAATTGCCTTGTAAGTGCTCCTTTTGGTCCTTTGAGTGTAAGCGTATCGCCAGCAAGCGTAGCGTGTAATTCGCTTGGTAGCTTTATTGTTTTTGCTAATACTTCTGCCATAAAAATCACAAATAAAATTCACAATTTTAATTCATTAATACATGAATGCTATGAGCCTTCCTCCAAGCCCCTTAGTTTTTGCTTCCGAGTGAGTCATTAGCCCCTTTGGAGTTGAAACAACAATTAATCCCACGTCCCTAGCTGGCAAGTATCTCTTTTCGTATTTTTCAAACTCAGTTTTCTTCACAGCGTATCTTGGCTTTATTGCCTTGCACTGATTCATTCTGCCATTTAGTTTAACTTCAAGCGAAAGTGCGCCATTTTCTTCGCTTTTCTTATAATCTTCAATATATCCATTCACTTTTGCTATCTCAAGTACTTCGCTAAGGAAGTTTGAGGCAGGCTTTATTGTGCATTCTGCCTTTGAAGCCAACTCGGCGTTTCGTATTTTTGTTAATGCATCAACTATTGGGTCGTTTTGCGCCATTTAATTCACCTTAGTATTTCTCCCATCCGAGATCTGTTGCTCTCTCTTTGAAGCAGCGCCTGCATATTCCTATGTGGTACTTCTGCATCATTCCTTTTCTTGTGCCGCAAACCTTGCACTCTCTAACGCCAGGCGTTCTCTTTTTCATTTTGTCATTTTTTGACTCCTGCTTTTTTACAATAATTGCGTCACTCATATTCTCTTGCCTCTTAAAAATAATTCTTTCCCAAAATTCACCAAAAAAAACTTTATTCAATTACTACTCCAAGACTTTTCACAAACTCAGCAGCATCTTCTTTTGTCACTCTCTGTTTGTGCCCCACTCTTGTTTTATTTATTTTTCTTAACTTCACTCTGTATCCTCTTTTCTTTAGTGAAACTAAAACATCAAATCCTTTTATTCCAAGTTTTGGATCATACTTTGCGTCCGGCAAATCAATATATTCTCTTACACCAAAACCAAAATTCCCTGTTTTATCAAAACTCTTCTCAGCCATTTTATTATTTTTTGCTGCGAATGCTTTTTTCAAAAATGTTATTGCTTCTTCTCCCCTTAGAGTTGCTTTAAGTCCAATCTGAATTCCAGGTCTTAGCCCCCAATCAGGTATTTTTGCCTCAGTTGAAGTTGGGCATGGTTTTTTTCCTGTTATGAGTTGGATTATTTGCTGTGCTTTCTTCAGTTCATCCTGGTCGGCACCAACACCCATGTTCACAACAACTTTGTCTAGTACTACATTCTGCATAAATCTCATCCCAATTATTCAACATCCGCCATTACGGATTTTCCTTTTCCCATTATGAAAACATTACCTGCTATTGTTTCAAATTCAACTTTGCCTGACACAAGTTTCACAAGTTTTTCTTTCTTTGCGGAAGCTGCAACTATTTGTTTTACTGTGGCAAGTTCTGAGCAGTGTGCTCCTTTTGTGATGTAAGCAAGTGCACTATCTTTGAATTCAAGTACTTCTCCAGCCTTTCCTTCTGGAAGGGCGATTTTTACCGAGTCCCCAACATTTGCCTTTACTCCAATAAATGTTCTTCCGTCATTTGTAGTTATTTGTATTCCTTTTGAAGTCATTACTTTTTTCACAATCTTGCTTACTTTTTCTTTTGCATCTTTTTCATTTTGTTTCAATACAATTCTTCCTTTGTCATCAAGTAATATTCTGTAAAACAACTTTTGTTTCTCAATTGTAATTGTATCAAATAACCCGACAGGAAACTGGTGGTCTCTTCTTACCACGCCGTTTACCTTTACTTCGCCGTGGTTAAGGATATGCTTTGCTTCCTTCATCACTGCCGCAATATTTGCGTAATCTCTTAAAACTAATCCTAAGGAAACTGAGGTTTCTTTGTTGTGCGGCCCAGCTTTTGTCTTTACTGCCCAGAAGTTTCCTTTTCTATTTATGTGTACTGCTCTTGGCATGCTTATTGCCTTAGCCTTCTTGTTTTCTCCTTTCCTGCTCATTTTTTCACTTCCTTAACGGCTGTTTTACCTTTTTTAGGAACTCTTTTTCTGTCAGTTCTATCAACATCAGTTATCATCACATTCGAAGCATCAATTGGAACCTGTCTTTCTTCTCCATTACTTTTCTTAAGGACCACTTTTTCAACAAATATTTTTCTTGTTTTTCTATCAACAGAGGAAACTTTTCCTTCTTTTGATGCAAATGCCCCTCTCATAATTTTTACTGTGTCTCCTTTTCTAAGTGTAAGTGATCTTGCCCCAAACTCTTTTGCGAGTTTTTCGCTCAAGTGTGAAGCTACCTGCTTTGATGCAGTGTGCTTTGGCATATTGTACATCGCCTTTCTTGATACGCTTGGTTTCTTGCTCATCATATTCACCAATAATAAATTTTATCCTTTTTTCATTTCTCCATTCTAAATAAATCTAAATTTAAACAACCACTGGCGCTAGTCCAATAATTTTTGGGAATCTTTCGCCCACTTCTTTTGCTACGCATCCCTTAATTTCTGATGCTTTTGGTAATCCCTCTTCATCAACTAAAACTACCGCATTATCATCAAATTTAACTCTTATTCCGCTTGGTCTCCGGTATTCTTGTCTAGTTCTAATTATAACTGCTCTTTCAATTTTGCCTCTCATTTCAGGCTTTCCTTTCTTTACTACAACATTTACCAGGCATCCAATTCCTGCGCTTGGGTACTGTTTCTTCCTGCTTTTGTATCCAAATACAGATATAATATCAACTTCTTTTGCTCCGCTATTGTCCGCGCAGAGTATTCTGCTGTGCAGCGTTAGTGCGTGGTTGTTTGGGATGCTCATTGCTTTCATTTTCTCACCAAAAATAATTTCTCCAAATTTTTTTCCTTTATTCAAATCATTCCATTTACTGTGTTTTTCCTTTCAATACTTCCATAACAATAAATGATTTTGTTTTTGAGATTCTTCTTGTCTCCCCGATCTTTACCCAGTCCCCTTCTTTTGCATTTATGCTTACTGGATTGTGTGCTTTTATCCTTGATCTGATTTTTTTGTATCTCTCGTACTTTGGAATATACTGTACTAATTCTCTTTCAACTGTAACTGTTTTGTTTGCTTTTGCGCTTGTTACTTTTCCTTCAAATATGTTTCCGCGTATTGGATAAACTTCTTCAGCCCTTACTTCTCTTATAATAACAGCTTCATCTCTTCTTTGCTTCTTGTCAACTTTTGCTTTCTTTTCAACCATAAAAATCCCCATTCAATCTCAAATCAAATTCAACATTTCCATTCCTTTGCTCGCTCTTCTGGTCGTTTCATCATTTCCTTTCCATTAACTAAAACTTTCTCGTTCTCAAGGTCAAACTCAAATTCACACTCGTTTTTTGGAAGGGTTGTTTTTTCCTTTCCCTTAAAAATTACAATTGTGTTTTTGGTTTCATCAACTATTACTCCAGCACTTCCAACTCTTTTCTCGTCAGTGCTTTTCACTACTTTAACTTTTAAGCCAATAATTTCGTGGCCTAAAACGTTTTTCGCAGTGACTTCATAGTTTTTTCCCTTAATCATCTCCTTTCTCACTTCAATAAATATCATCACTCAGTTATGCATCAATCAATTCTCTCTTATACCCCTTCTCTATCAAAAAATCAACCGCTCTTTCTCTGTGTTTTCCTTGCAATTCAATTTGATTCTCTCTTATTGTTCCTCCGCAAGCAAATTTTTGTTTCATTTCTTTTCCCATTTCTTTTAGCGTGTCTTTATCAGATATTCCGCTCACCAAAGTAACGAATTTGGAGAATTTTCTCCTAATTACATCAACCTTAATTTTTTGCTGTTCTTTAGCAATATTGCTAATGTCAAACAGGTCCTTTGGCAGTCCGCTGATTTTGTCAATTTCTTGCATTTATTTCATTGCCTCCTTCTTTTTCACGCTATTCTTTTTTGCGCCAAGCGCAGTAAGTATTCTTGCTATGTCTCTTCGGAGTTTTCTTATTTTCCCGGGTTTTTCGCTTCTTGTGCCGGATGCGATTACCGCTCTTTCTTTTGCAAGCTCCTGCTTTAGTTCAATTGCTTTTGCATTGAGTTCAGCATCACTCATCTTTAATAATCCTGCAAACTTTTCTGCCATAACAATCATCTTTTCAAAAATTCATCTTTAATTTTATTCTTTCTTTGCCTCAGTCTTAGTTTCTGTCTTGCTTTCAGTTTTTTTCTCAGCTTTAGCTTCAGTTTTCTTTTCTGTCTTTACTTCTTTCTTAGCTTCAGTTTTTACTTCTGCCTTAGCTTCCATTTTTACTTCTTTCTTAGCTTCCATTTTTACTTCTTTCTTAGCTTCAGTTTTCTCTTCAGCAGCAGGAGCTTCCTTTTCCTTTAAATCTGTAATTTCAATTGTAATATCTTTTGGATTAATTTGTTCTTTTGCTTCAATTGCAGCTCCTTTCTTTGCAGCAATTATTTTCTTAATATCAACTTTATCAGGGAAAATTACATCGGGGTGAATTATTCTTAGTCTGATTCCTATTGCACCAGCTTTTGGGTATGATGCTGCTTTTGCGTAATCAACCATCTTTGTCTGATCCCCTAATTTCTTCATGTATCCGTAAGCAATTCTTACTTTTTTCTTTCTTCCGCCTTTTCCGGATAATTTTCCTTTAACTACAAGTTCAACTCCCTGCGCCCCAGCGTCAACAACATCTTTCACTAGTTTGTATGCGATGCTTCTCCACGAGAATTCTCTTTGTATCATTGATGCCATTCTTTCCGCAAGTATTTTTGCGTTCAAATTTGGCTGCTTAATTTCCTGTATCTCAATTTGAGGGTTATCAATCTTATATTTTTGCGCAATTACTTCTGTAAGTGTCTTAATTGTGGAACCGCCTTTTCCGATAGCAAATCCTGGTTTTGCAACGTGTAGAACAATTCTAGTTACAAGCGGAGTCTTGATTATTTCAAGGTGCGAAAATCCTGCTCTATCAAGTTTCTTTGTAAGATAGTCTTCGAGCTCCATTCTATTGAAGTTCTTCTGTATGAATGTTCTTTCTATCATAAATATCATTCCAAAAATTTATTTCGTTTCCTGAACTATAATTTCAATGTTCGTTGCGTTTCTTCTTCTTGCTTTTCCTGCAATTCTTCCCTTGGACTGGTAACTGAATCTGTTCATTCCCATATTCGCATATGCGTGTATAACTAACAACTTTTCAGGATCAAGTCCCTTGAAGTCCGCGTTTGTTTTCGCGAGCTCTAGTATCTGGATAAATGCTTTTGCAACTTTCTCAGGGTATCTTCCCGCTTTTTCTCCTTCTTTTGCCTGTCCTTTTCTATGAGCAACTTTTTTGTTGTATCTCTTAAGTGGCAAATATTCTTCGTGTGAGATAATTCTCTCCATGAACTCAATTGCTTTGTTCACCGGTCTTGTTTTTATTTGCTTGCAGATTTCTGTGGAGTACTTTACTGATACAGGCGCGTTTTTGAGCATTGCTCTCGCTGTCTTGCTCGCTTTTCCAACCTCTGCCTGATATCTAATTTCTGCCATCCAATTTCACCAAACAAATTTCAACAACTTTCTAATTACCCCTATGCATTCCCCTAATTTTATCCTCTTGCGGTTACAGCGGTTGAGCTCTTTGTTGCTCCGATTCCTGCTTTTCCGTGCTGGAGTCTTTTTCTTGTAAGAGCGAACTCTCCAAGGTAATGCCCTAGCATTTTTTCGTTAATATCAACATTTTCAAATTCTTTTCCTTTGTGTATTGCAAATCTTACCCCAAGCATTGCTGGTATTACTACAAGATCTCTTCTGTGTGTTCGTATTGGTTTTGCTTTTGGAGCTTTCTTATAATTTGCAACCTTCTTAAGTATTTTCTTATCAACACCAGTGCTCTTTATCGCTCTTCGTGCTCTTGACGGGCAAAGTTTTGCGAACTCTTCAAGGCTCATCGCATTTAGCTCAGCAACTGTTTTTCCCCTGAATGTGAATTCTTTTGTAACCATATTTCCCACCAATGCTTAATGAAAATAAAAAACCAAAGGCATTTATACAAACCTTTTTGGTCTTTCGCGAAGAACTTTAGTTCTTCTTTCTCCTCCCTGTTCTTGAGGATGCGATTGCACCAACTTTTCTTCCTGGTGGAGCGTTTCTTGATGTGCTCTTTGATTTTCCTGCGTTGTGTGAAGCTCCCCCGAATGGGTGATCCACAGCATTCATCTTTACTCCCCTTACTCTTGGGTACATCTTTCTTTTTGACTTGAATAAATGGAATGCGTTTCCTGCTTTTACTAGCGGCTTGTCCTGTCTTCCTCCGCATGAAACATTTCCTATTGTTGCCCTTACATTAAGTGGTAGTGCTATCAAATTTCCTGATGGCATTTTGAGTGTTGCTTTCTTGCTGTCTTTTGCCATTAATAGCGCGTAGCTTCCTGCTGCTTTGATTAAAGTTCCCCCATCTCCCGCAATCTTTTCAATTGCGAATACTGGGCATCCTTCTGGCAAGTCATCTAAATATGAAACGTTCCCTGTTTCTACTTGCGCTCCTCTTCCCTGTTCAATTCTCTGTCCTAGAGCGATTCCTTCAGCAGCAATAATTGTTTCTTTTCTGCCGTCATTAAATGTAATTTCTGCAACTATCGCGTGTCTTC
This sequence comes from Candidatus Forterrea sp., assembly GCA_020717885.1. GTDB lineage: Archaea > Iainarchaeota > Iainarchaeia > Iainarchaeales > JAAZKV01 > JAAZKV01. The sequence continues at coordinate 5,957 of DYDN01000002.1, read as the reverse complement.
CGTTTTCTTTCACAAGGTCAGTTACTTCGCCTTTCATTAATTCGCCTTCTTGGATTAAGTATTTAGCCTCAATTCCTTTGTGCTTTGCCTTGAATGTATGGCTTCCTTTTCCGCTTCTTTGTGAAATTAATCGTTTACCCATAACATCACGTTTTCATTTTTAAAAATAAATTTCATCAGAGCTTTTACAGTACTCCTAGTTTAGTAGCAAGTTCGCTTGCTTTGTTCTTCTTGTCAAGCTTTACAATTGCTTTTTTTCTCCCTTTCATGTCCCTAATAATATTAATTTTAACAACTTTTACGCCGTATGCTTCTTCAACAGCTTTTTTCACTTCGGCCTTTCCTGAGTAATCATTTACTATAAATGTAATTTTGTTTTCTGATTCTATCATGTTAACTGCTTTTTCAGTTACTAGTGGATACAATACAACATCAAGGTCGTGAAGAGTTGCTGTCTTTGACATTACTATCTTTGCAGCTTTATCTTTTGCTTCTTTATTCTTCTCTGATTTGTTCTTTATTTCTTTTGGAGCTTCTTTTGCTTCCTGCTCGGACTTGAGCTGTATCTTTTCTTCTTCCTTGAGTTTTACCATTTTAAATCACTAAAAATCATTTTTTCTGCACAGGAGCTTTTTTTGCTTTAGCTTCCACGTTAACTTTTTTTGCTTCAACATTTGCAACGGCCCTTGCCGTAACTTTTCTTTCTGCCTTAACTTTAACTTCGCTAACCTCTTTTTCTTTTCCAAGCTCAATTATTGCTGACTTTGTAAAAACAACAAGTCTTCCTGCTTCCGTTCCTGGAGCAAGTAATTCAACATTCAATGATTGTGCTGTTACAGCGTCAACACCCGGCAAATTTCTTGATGCTTTAAGTATTGGAGAATTTTTTCCTGCAACAATTAATACGCTTTTCTTCATTTTCCAAATTCTTCCTCTTGCTTTTCCTCTTCCCGCTCTTTTTCTTATTTTTCCTCTTGCGTTCTTTAGATCTTTTCCCACTCCAACTTTGTTTAATATTTCAAGTACTTCTTTTGTTTTCTTTACATCTTCAAAAGAGTCCTCAACAACGATTGGAAGTTCTTTTTCAACTATAAATCTCTTTTCAACAAGTTCTTTCATTGTGGTTGTTGCTATTGCGCTCTTTAGTGCAAGTCTTTTTTCTTTTTTATTAATATTTTCAGCGAGTATTTCCCAAGCTTTTAATGGGTGTGCTGCATGCCCCCCTACTGCGTGAGGAACTCTTGCAACTCTTCCGTATAATAGTGCTCCCTTGTTTTTCATTCTTGGTAATCTTGCGTGTTCAACGTTAATTGTTCTTCGGTATGCTGGTACTCCACGATAACCCATATATGTTGCTGTTGTTTCTTTTCCAGCTCTTGGGTTTGCCCCTTTTGGTTGCAATCTTGCGGTTTGTATTGCGTGCACTGCCCTCTTTATGAGTCTTGGTTTGTATTCTGTTTCAAATACCGCTGGCAGTTCTATTGAACCTTTTGCCGAACCATCAATTCCAATTACGTTTGCTTTCATAAAAATCCACTTTTCATTTACTGATTAATAATAATTTTTTCAACTGATTGCAGCTGCACTCCCTTGTGCTGTGCTGGTCTTAGGCTCTTTCTCATCGCGATGCATCTTTTTGCTGGACCAGGAAGTGAACCAAATATTAATGCGTATTCGCCCGCAACCATTCCGAAGTTTTGAAATCCAGCTTTAGGATTAACTTCTGCAACATTTTTTGAAAATTTAATTATTTTTTTATTTACTTCAGTTCTATTCTGGTACCCCATCTGTCCAGCTCTTGCTACTGTAAACATTACTGTTGCAGGGTGCCATGGTCCGATGGATCCAACAACTCTCTGCTTTTTGTGTTTTGGTCTAAATGTTCTAACACCAAATCTCTTTACTGGACCTTGAAATCCTTTTCCTTTTGTTACTGCGCGAACATCAAGGTATTCCCCTTCTTTAAAAACTTCTTCAATTGACAAAACTTTTCCAAGTTTTTCTTTAGCAAATGCAAGTTGTGCTTCTTTTGTTCCGCCCAAAAATATTTCGCTCACTTCAGGAGTCTTTTTGAAGCTTGGTTGTGTGTGAACTAAAAGTGTGAAATATTCAATCTCAGGGAGTTCTTTTTCAAAATCAGTTATTGTGTAAAAATCAGTTTCTTTTTTTCTCTCGCCCTGTAAAGGGCTCTTTTCTGTTTTTTCCTTTCCTCCTCTGTGCTGCGGTGCCTTAAAATTATTTATTTTTCTTTTTAATTCCTTATCAGTATTTTCTGCGATAACATCGCTTAGTGCAGAGAATCCAATTTCTGCTTTTTCATACGCTCTTACCCCAAATACCTTTAGTGGAGGGCATTCAACAACAGTAGCCGGCGCAACAACTTCTTGATTAAAAGTTGGGCTTGCTTTGTGCACGTTCTTTCCGACTACTTGCACCATTCCTGCTTTGTAGCATAAAAAGTTTAGTGGTCCTTGCGCGCCATATCCTCTAATACTTGGAGTCTGTTTAGATGCTCTTACTCTTGGATAGTAGGATAGTGCTCCTCTTCTTGGTGCGTTATATTCTGACATTTTTTCACATCTTTAATTTTCATAAAGAGTACCAGCACAACTCGCGCCCGTCGGAAGCACTAGTACAGTACCGAATAAAACCCAAGGGTTTTATGGGCACAAAAAAAGCATTGCTTTTTTTATGTTTCCGAACCAAAAAAACAGAGTTTTTTGGTATTTGCTCCTCAATTGCTCACCAATTATTTTGAAGAGTAGTGTACTCAATAACTATTTCCTTTGGGAAAACATTTATAAACCATGTTCCGGGCTTTTTTGTTCGCACGGTTTTGAAATTTTTCCCTTATTTTTTCTCAACCCAGGCCTGATTTGGCCCTTTTGGCCCATTACTTGCTATAACCCCAACAATTATTATGATTATGATTATTGCAAGAACTACAAGTCCGATTCCCTGTGCATTATTTCCAAGTGCAAATAGCCCTGCGAGTGCTCCGCTTACTGTATTTGAAGCATTTTGGCCCTGTGCAGAAACAACAGTGCTTGTGTTAGTAATTGCAACGCTTTTTGAGGCAAGTGAGCATCCATCAACTACTGGTCTGAATGTTACTTGGCCGTTTGCGCTATTTACATTCACTGCCAGCTCTCTAGTTATCGAAGAACTTCCTGGGAGAGGGATTAACGTTGGAGTAGTGTTTATGCCTGTTGTGCCTTCAATGTAAATATCCGCTCTCTTTCCTGTGTTGTTGTTTATCGTGAATGGTATTGCACCATAATTCTTTATTTGGGCAGAAGATGGAACACTAATTGAGAAGTTTGTGCAGTTAAGCGGCAAGTTTTGGGTTGCGGCAATTGCACTTGCATCCACAATAGTTGTTATGATTGTTGTTTTTCCAGTTAAACCAAATGAGCAAGTTCTTCCGTCAGAGAATACTCCCCTTACCCAAACAGTGTTTGTGTAGACTTTGTCTGAGGTAACGCTTGGAGAAATTGCTCTTAGAACAATATCTGATACTTGGCCAGGGTAAACATATTTGTCATTATAGTAGTTACTCAAATCTACCCCGTTGTTTGTTGTCTTAACTTCAAGTATTTCAAATCTTTTTGTTGAGCTGTTCGTAATATTAATAACTGGTTTTCCTTCTGTCGCCTCATCCATTGTTGTATTATTCGCGCTTAAATTTATGTCCGCGCATGCGGAGCTTGTTGTTGAATAGTTATCGTAGTATGGATCATAATATGTGTCGTTGTAATTGTCATTTGTTCCAGTGTTTTGTACAGTTACATCAAAGTTCTTTGTGCCTATTGCAGAAATTGAGCAGTAATTGTTCCCAAGGTACCCTGCCACTTGGAACTTTAGTGTTGTTGTCGTATTGCTTGAAACAAATCCCGCATCAAGATAGAGGTTCACTGGTTCGTATGAGAATGAAGAAACTACATTATCATAACCTGATGTGTTTCCCGACCTTATAATTGGACTATTTAATATTACGCTGAGTGTTGAAATACTGAATTCTTTGTTTGTGTTGTTCTCAATTCTAAGAGTTCTTGTGCTTGTTGCGCCTTCATTAATTGTAAAATTGTTTGCCACAAGAGTTACTCCTGAGCAGGAATTATTTTCTACACCAACATAGGCTGTTTCAGTATCAACAATTGTGCTTCCAGAAAGAATGTTTCCATCAATCCTATATCTTGTGTATTTTGCTGTGCTTGTTGTATTGAACTCATTATTCCAAACAAAAACGTAAGTGTCATTGCTTAGTTCTTGTGATTTTGATGAAGTGGTTTTTACATATTCCCAATTACTTGTATCATTATTATATCTGTAAATTTTTGATTGGGCAGAAATATTTGTTGGGCAGTCACTGCCTGAATAAGAATCAACTGTAAAACTAATTTTTATGTCAATATCAGTGCTTCTATCCGCGGTTATTGCGGTTGAATAATCTCCCGTACCCCTTGCTTCAGTTTGAAAACTTGAGACGTTTATACTGCAGGCGTATGCTCCGCCCATCACAAGAAAAATAAGTATAACAAACGCAACTATTGCAAGTGCTCTCGCTCTAAAATTCATTTTTTCACCCAACCAATTACGCGCTTCCCAGCCCCAAGCAAAAAAGGATGCGCAATATATACCTTGCATCAAACCAATATAAATACTTTTCGCTTATTCACGGGGCAAAGTTATTTGTATTTTGCACTTTAGAGTTGTTTTGAAGGGTTTAAAGAAAAGTGGGTGAAACGCCCACTTCAAAAAGTTACTTTAAAATTATTTTTTGCCTTTGAGCTGAACATATATTCCAGCAAGTGCAAATGCTTGTAGCATTACCGCTAAGGCTTGAACAATATTAGTTAGTACTGAGAGCCCAAGATACATCGGGTCAGACATTATTTTTAGTGACCCTGCTCCGCTTGTAACACCAAGTACGCTAAATTGGTATGCCATTGCGGGAGCTGAAAGGATGAAACTTAATATCATCATAGCTACACTCACAACAACTAGCACTATGAACACATTCAAAGCATTGCCTTCTGTAAGGTCCCATGATGCATTAAGGCTTTTCCAAATCCCCTGCTCTTTTTCTACAAAAAGCATTTCGGAGAGTATTAACCTCATTCCGTTGTAAACCATTATTACCACATAGCACACAAACAAAATCATTGATATGCCAAGCAATAATATCCCAAGAATTGCCAAAGCAATAATTCCCGATTGCCCGCCAACTGCAAGAAGAATCACTCCAACAATGGCCAATATTATTGCGCCCACTAAAACCCAAAGGAATTTTAGTTTTTGCAATGAAAATAATACAGAGAGGCAATTCGCTATCATTAGCCCCAAGAATTTCACATATCTCTCAGCGCTAAATGCTGCGGGTTTGCGTTTTATTTCTTTGAGCGCTGAGCCGAGCATAAAATAAACTACGAATGCGCTTATGAGCCAGTAAAGCACAACAAAGAGTAACATATATGCAATGAAATACCCTACTAATCCGAGTGCTTCGCCTGCGGACATTGATGCCACATCAGCAAAGGAACCAAATAATGTTCCGGCAACCGAACCCAGTGCAACATTTAAAATAATAAAGAGAATTAAAGCTACTACAAAATATTTCAGCGCGGCTTTGCTCTTCACCCACCCAGTAAAAGCAAAATTAATTGCATTTCCAACATCAAACCCCATCATACTACCCCCTTAGAACTTGCAAAATAAGGAATTAAGTGTTTTTATACTTAATGGGCGGTGGGGCTTTGTTGAAAGTCCGTGTTTTTGTTTGTAAAGGGGCTTTTTTATGCCCCAATAGTGTTTAGGTTATTGGGGTTTGGAGAACCAATTGAGGTGGTTTCCTGATGAATTGTAAGTTGGTTAGGAAAGTTAAAGTTTTGCTCAAGCGAGCTAAGATGCCTGATTTTTTGCATCAGTTTGGTCCAAAGTGGTTTCCACTTTGGATG
>DYDN01000057.1 GCA_020717885.1 Candidatus Forterrea sp. | reverse complement strand
ACACTAAAGCTATGCCAAAAATGTTCCATTATTTAAGAGATTAGCTATAAGAAAACAATACCAGCGCAGCTATCTCACAGTACAAGCGGCAAGAAAAACATTCTCTTTAATGGGGAAAAAATGTAAACTGACAAAAAGCCAAAGGCGAGAAGTAGAGGGAATTCTTATGAGAGGAACTATACACGGAATTCCGCATGTTTTTGAGGCAGTTGAAAAAAAGAGGGAGCTTGCAGCAGAACTAAGGTCAGTGCTTGGAACAGAAGCAGAGACCTTCATTAACACTTTTCTCTTTGTAGCAACACTCGGGCATGAAAAACTAATCGGACAAAAACCAAGGATAACTGAAATAAAAATTGACCATGGATTTTTTTAATTAAATAAAGAGAAATAAGTATATTTATGCAAACCTCAAACAAGAGCAACATAGAAGACCCATTAAGCCACGAACAAATACAGGAAATTGTTACTAAATGCATTGAACAGGTCGGCTGGTATGCATTAAAGCACAAACTTTCTGCAGAAGGACAGGCTCAAATGGTTTATGAAAAAATAAGCCGCGAACTTTGGTTTGCTTCTGCAAAGGAAGCTGCACACAGAAGCGGAATAGACTTTCCGTCCAGCCTGAAAAGAATTATTATCCAATGTTATTCACAAGACGCCAACTCAAAAAGAGAGGGCAATCATTTGCTTAACGCTTGGCTAAAGCGGCACTGCAAAGCAGGACAACGGCACACTTTCATTGGAATTTTAAATACCGTGGTGAAAAAAACTATTCACTATTACACAAAGCACGAATTTTACAGAGGCAGTTTTAATTTACCGCTAAAAACTTTTCAACATTTAAAAGTAAAGTACCGCGGGACTAAACCATTAGCTCTAAAAACCACGATTGGAGCCGCTTTACCTAAAAGAAAATGAAAACCAAACTTCTTTTTCAAAACCACTGGCTTAATCTCGTCTGCTCTTTAAAATGGGTGAGGAGCGCGCTCTTCTTTTTGTACTGCTCAATTGGAACCGTGAGTTTCTTTGATAAAAAATCAAGCACAAGATCAAGGTTTGTGAACTCAAGAGGCTTTTCTTTTAGAGAAGCGCGCACATTCTCGCGGATTTGCCAAACCCCAAGAGGAACAGCATAATCCTTGCCGATTTCCCTAAAAATTACCGCAGCCGCATTTGATTTTTTATCAACCAAATGCTCAACAACTGCAAGGCGTGCGGCAAAATACGCCCCTTCTGTTTCCTCAGGATACCCTTTGAGCCCGGTGTTTAGTTCGTGATCAGAAAGAATATTGAACTGTGTTGCCTCCTTTGTCCAAACCCCGCCGGGAAGCCAGCACTCAACTTGTTCAAAGCTCCACGGATACGGCATTAAGAGAACCCAAAAATCATTATCCAAATATTTGGAATGAAATAGTTGGAACGAATCAATTATTTTGTTCTGAGGAAGTTTCTCTTCAATAAAATATTTTGAGATATTGGAATCAACTGCCGTAATGCTCCAGCGGGTAGGCACAAGTTTTCGGTTCTTCTTTACCCCAAGCGCCCCGCTTGAAAGAACTTTCGCAAGCGCGGAAACGGGAAAACCTTTTTGGAATAATTCAATTAACGCTGTGTTTGATTTTGCAGCAGTATCAGAAACATAATAATCAATTTCTTTTGGAACTTTTGGGTTCTCAATCATTTTAACATTATCAAGTTTTGCTGACGGGCCAAGAGGGGCGGAGAATGAATCAAATGAGGATTCACTCCTTGGTTTCTCCGCAAGATTAACTTCCATCTCAAATAAATTTGAAGCCATCGCAATCTCCTGAAACTCCATTAATTCATAATTTGGATCTGCGGCAAGAGAAACGGGCATTGGTTTGTACGAGCGAAGCAAGGATTCTCTAAACGAAATTATTTTTTCCTGCGGCAAGCCATACCATTTTTCCGGCAAATCACTCATCTCAGTAATTTCTGCAGGGAGAGCTGAGAGAGGCGCTACCGCCACTTTTGGATAATTCTGCCACGAAACAAAAAACCCGGGAGGAGATGCGCCGATAAAATTTGTTCCGCTCATCGAGGAAACAATTCTTGTATGCGACGCCCGCTTCTCAAGAATTGGACACTTAGAGAGACCGCAAAGAAGCTTTCCTTTACAGCGAATACAAAGTTCAGGGCTAATCATGGTAAACACAACGCTTATTTTCAATAAACTTAGGGAATTCAAATTAATAAAATTGATGCAGGCAAATTAACTCTCAAAAATTACGAAATTATTGCCCGCGAATGCCGCGGAGATACCTTTTTATTTTAGTTAGCTAAATGTATGTCATGCCTTTTAAGGATCTTGTAAGTTCGGCGAGGAAGAGTACTCCTACTAGAAGTGTTCCAACCTCACCAGCACAGCCAAAAAATCTTGTTGAGGCGGCTGAAGAAACAAAACCTGCTGTTGCCAAGAAAGATATTTCATACAAGGACCAAGCAAACCAAGGGTTTGCGGGTCCCGTAAAACAGCGGTTTTACGAGGACTCGGAAATTAAGGGATTTGTTCCAGGACAGCGAACATTTGGTTCAAGACAAAACAATGACCCAAAACATGGAAGCATAATTCGAAACATTTCCTCCGAATCTGACATGAATAAGCAAATGAATGACATGGGCGTTAAGTGGGATGAGTGCAGACACAGAAAATCAAACTCTGGAAAAGACTTTTGCGCAGAATACCACTCACTATGCTACAAGGAAAAATGCAAGAAGGCAAGAAGATAATTATAAATGGAGAATTACGAGGGTGAAAAAATGGCTTTTAGTTCAATAGTTGATGACTCAAGAAGAATGAATGCAAAAATGATTGCGATGGGACAAAGTGTAGACATACAAAAAATGCCCCGCCCAAAAGCCGGAACACAAGCTGCACAAAGACAGGCGATGTACACCCCGTCCGGCTCCGATGTTGAAAAAATGCTTTACCCTAAAAATTTCAAAGCAAGAGTGTTTGAAGAATCAGTGCCCGCAACAAATTCAGAAATCTCCGCACCAAAAGAAGGAAATGGAAAAGAACTTGAAAAAGCGCAGGAAATGGTGGAAGAAGCAATGGAAGAACAAAGCGCAGAACCGAAAATAATTGGGGATGATGATACGGAGCAAGAAGTACAACCCGAAGAAGAAAGGGCCGCACCGACAACAAAACCATTTCCAAAAAATTCGTGGGAAAGCTGCAAACACTACAAAGCACAAGGGGATAGAGCCTTCTGCAGAGAATACCTTGGCTGGTGCGCAAAAAACAAGTGCGCGAGACCAAAATACTAATTACTAATTCAAAAGGCAGGGGTTTGTTCCTGCTAATAATTAATTTCTTGTGGTATCTAGCGGGTACGCCGCCCACATGTACAAAACGTTACACCAAAAAAGAAATTTAGTTTAAATAGACCGCGAAACGCTAATACTTTATGGATTTTGTCACTATACTCTGATTATACTTCGACAAAAAACGTATGCCATCTTACGCATTTAAAAATTCTATTGCATAGCAAGTTCTTAAGGGGATTTTAGAATGGTGGGCGAAGAAAAGGAATACTACGAGAAATTCTGGCACACTACTGCACACGTATTCGCAAATGCACTCGTTGAGCTTTACCCTAATGTAAAAATTGCAATAGGCCCCCCAATAGAACAGGGATTCCACTATGACTTTGAACTTGACAAAAGCATTGATGCTAAAGACCTTGAGAAAATTGAAGCAAAAATGAATGAAATCCTAAAAAGAAAGGAAAAAATGATTAAAACAGAAATGCCTGTTTCCCAAGCACTTGAATTCTTCAAAGATAACCCATACAAAGTGGAAATGATTAATGATTTGGCTCGCGAAGGGGAAACAAAAATCAGTATTTACACTAACGGAAAATTCGTTGACATGTGCCGCGGACCCCACCTTGACTCAACCGCCGAGATTGGAGCAATTAAGCTTCTTAAGAATTCAGCGGCATACTGGAAAGGAAACGAAAAAAACAAAATGCTTCAACGAGTTTATGGAATAGGATTTAAAACACAAAAAGAACTTGCGGATTGGATCGAGACAAGAAAAAAAGCCGAAGAAAACTCCCACATAAAACTTGGGAAAGAACTCGACCTTTATTTGATAAGCGAACAAGTGGGAAAAGGTTTGCCAATATGGACGCCGAACGGAACAATGCTGAGAATGCAGCTCCAAGAGCTGCTTGTGAAAGAGCAAATAAAACGCGGATACTCATTTGTGATAACTCCGCACATCGGAAGACTTGAATTATTCAAAATATCCGGGCACTATGAGCACTACAAAGAAATGATGTACTCTCCAATAAAAATTGAAGACGAAGAGTACATACTAAAGCCCATGAACTGCCCATTTCACATACAATATTATATGAGGGGCCAGCACAGCTACCGAGATTTGCCGATGAGACTAAGTGAAATGGGAACTGTTTACAGATATGAGAAAAGTGGGGAGCTCTCAGGGCTGCTCCGAGTAAGAGGATTCACACAGGATGACGCGCACATCTTCTGCACTGAAGAACAAGTAAAATCCGAGTTCAAAGGAGTATTTGATTTAGTGATGAAAGTAATGGGAATACTCAAACTCACAAATTTTAGAGTTCGCGTAGGCTCAAGGGACCCCTTAAGCGACAAATATATTGGCGCACCCGAAGCATGGGAAAAAGCAACACAAGAAATTGCGGAAGTATTAAAAGAAAAAAACATTCAATTCGAAATTAACCCGGGAGATGCGGCATTCTACGGACCAAAAGCGGATATTATTGTAAAAGATGCTCTTGGAAGAGAATGGCAGACAGGAACAATACAACTTGATTACAATTTGCCTGAAAGATTTAATTTAGAATATATTGGCGCTGACGGGCAAAAACACAGACCGGTAATGATACACCGAGCACCCTTCGGAAGCTTTGAAAGATTCACCGGGATAATTATAGAACACTTTGGCGGAGCATTCCCTCCCTGGCTCAGCCCGGAACAAGTACGCATAATTCCGCTCTCAGACAAATTCAGCGATTACGCAAAAGAAGTTTACGAGAAAATGCTTGATGCCGAAATAAGGGTAAAACTTGATAGTAGAAATGAAACTTTGGGGCACAGAATAAGAGAAGCACAAAAAGAAAAAGTTCCTTACATGGTTGTTGTTGGCGCAAAAGAAGCCGAAGCAAAAAGCGTAGCAGTAAGACCACGCACGGGAGAACAATTTGTGGAGCCGCTTGACGCATTTATTGAAAGAGCACTAAAAGAGATAAAAGAGAAAGCATAAACCCGTTTTTGCTGCCCTTTAATATCCCTAAAAGCGCTTTGTAGAAATCCTTTATAAAGGACTAAATAGGAGTTTGTACTCCTATTTAGTGTGAACCATTTATGGTATTGTATCCAATTGA
>DYDN01000056.1 GCA_020717885.1 Candidatus Forterrea sp. | reverse complement strand
ACCTCATCCAATAGAAAAGAGATACTAGTATATAAAAGTTCCTAAATTAAAGAGATATGCTATAAGTTCTCTTTTCAATTGCGGTAGATTTTTGTATTGAATAAAGGTGATCCCAAGTGATTCTGCAGCAGATTTTGATTTTAATTGATCATCAATAAAAATGCAATCTTTTCCATTTTTGTGGATTAATTTCAAAGCTTTTATGAAAAAGTTTTTGTTTGGCTTTCTCAAACCAATTTTAAATGAGTAGATACACTCTTCGAAATATTTCTTGTAGTCCACATTTTTGTCATAGTGCCTAATATTAATAGCGCTATTATTCGAAAAAACAAATAATGACATTCTTTTGTACAATTTTGTTTTTATAAAATGCACAAGTTTTTTGTTTACTTTTACGGTGTAGTTTAACTCAGTGTGATAAAAGGATTTTTCATCAATTTTGACTTTCAGTTTTTTTGAAAGGAGTTTAACAAACTGGTGCTCGTTTATTTTTCCTAAATCCCGCTGTATTACAAGCTTTTAGTATATGTCCCTAAACTCGCCAGAGAGTTTATATTTGGATTTTAAGTATGCTTTAACTTTTTCATAGTTATGCAAAACTATTACTCCGCCCACGTCAAATATTACGGATTTCATCAAATACCGCTTCTTTTTGTTTTTATAATCCTGTCGTTTTTGTCTGTTCTCTTTTTAACTTTTTTCCTATGCTTTGCTCTTTAATGGATCTTATTGTTTCGGAGAAGGCGATTGCGGGGGAGAGGATTGCCGAGCTTTTGGCGGATTCTGCCGTTAAGCACAAAATCGTTGCGGGTGCGAGGGTGTTTGAGTTCTCCTGGAAAGGAAATGAAATACAACTTGTTCCTCTTCGCGGGCACATTTCTGATGTTGAGTACCCGAAGAAGTACGCGAATTGGCGAGGCGTTGATGTTCGTGAATTAATTAACCCTGAAGTTATTGTTTATTCGGAAAAAGAACTCGCGATTATTAATGCAATAAAAGAACTGGCTCCAAATGCAGAGAATTTTATTGTGGCAACTGATGCGGATAGGGAAGGGGAAGCGATTGGGCTTGAGGCAATCACCTATGCGCAGAGTACAAATAAAAATCTAGGAATAAAGAGGGCGTATTTTTCAGCGATAGCAAAAGAGGATATTGATAAATCATTTAATTCTCTTGAGAAATTTGATTATAATTTCGCTTACTCCGCTAACGCGAGAAGAGAGATTGATTTAATTTGGGGTGCGGTGCTTACAAGATTTCTCTCAATTGTTTCGGGGCAAATTGGAAAAGATTTTTTGAGTGTTGGAAGAGTTCAGACGCCCACTCTTGCATTAGTGGTGGATAGGGAAAAAGAACGGCTTGCATTTATAAGTAAAAAATATTGGGAAATTGTTGCGCATTGCGAAAAATCCAAGATGGCTTTTGAAGCAATGCATCAGGAAGAGAAATTCTGGGATAAAGAGAAAGCACTTGCAGTGTTTAATAAGAATCCAAAAACAGCGATTGTAAAGAAAGCCGAGAAGAAAGTGAGGGTGCTAAAAAAACCTGTTCCTTTTAACACAACAGAATTCCTCCGCGCAGCAACCGCAATTGGTTTCTCTGCCGGACGCGCAATGGATGTTGCGGAGCATCTCTATCAGCGCGGTTTCACATCTTACCCGCGAACTGATAATAGCACTTACCCAGCTTCTCTTAATCTAAAAGAAATTCTAAACAAAATTGCTTCTGTTAGAGAAATAATGGATGATGTGCAAAAGGTTCTAAAACAAAAAGAAATAATTCCTTCCGCCGGGAAAGAAACAAAGGATCATCCCCCAATTTATCCTGTTGCGCCTGTACAAAAAGAAGCTCTTAGCCCTGAAGAGTGGCGAATTTACGAACTCATTTGCAGAAGATTTTTGGCAACGCTCTCGGAGGATGCAAAAACTGAGAACACGAGTGTACTGCTTGATGCCGAAGGGGAACCATACATCGCAAAAGGTCAGGTTATTTTATTTGCGGGATGGAAAGCGGTGTATCCATATAGCGAACTTAATGAAACTCTTTTGCCAAAGCTTGAAGAGGGGGATGTTGTTAGAATTGAGAAGCTTGATATGAGTGAAAAAGAAACCCAGCCGCCCGGAAGATACAGTCAGGGTTCGCTTATCAAATTAATGGAAGAAAATAATTTGGGAACAAAATCAACTAGGCCTTCAATTATCCAGAAACTTTATTTTAGAAGATATATTTCTGGAAATAAAAGTATTGAGCCGAGCAAAGTGGCTTTCGCGGTAATTGATTCTCTTGAGAAGCACTGCGGAACCGTAACAAAACCTGAGATGACTGCAAAGCTTGAACAGGAAATGGATGAGGTTGCTGCGGGGAAGATGAAGCAGAGGGAGGTTGTTGATAAATCGTGTGCTGATTTAAAACAAGTAATGGATTTATTATTCAAAAACAAAGAAAGTGTTGCGCTTGAACTTCGAATGGCTCTTCGATTTAGCGATATTATGGGTAAGTGCGCTTGTGGGGGGAATTTTGTTACAAGGAGAGGAAAAACAGGGAAGCGGTTCGTTGGGTGCTCAAGTTATCCAAATTGCACGGTTACGTACCCTTTGCCACAAAAGGGAATAATTGTTCCGCTTAATGAGTATTGCCCAGAGTGTAAAGCCCCTATTATTCAAGTGAAGAACGGGCGATTCAAGTACAAGATGTGTCTCACAATGACTTGTGTCACTAAGAAGGATTGGGTAAAGAAAGATGCAACAGTAGCCACAGCAGTTAAAACGCCTGAGAAAAAACCTGAAGAGAGCAAAGCTGTAGAAGTTGTAAAAAGCGCTCCCGTAAAGGAAGAAAAACCTGTTGAACTTAAGAAAGAAAAGAAAGCACCAAAGCCAAGGGCACCAAGAAGCAAGAAATCAGCTAGTGAAGTTGGAAACGAAGCCGGTAAGTGAGATGCATGTACAAAAACTTGGACACTCTTAAGATTTTGAACGATGCATTAGGGTTAATTCACAAACAACCCGTTTTACTTATCCCAAAACTTCTAATAGCAATTTTTTATGGTATTACCACTTTGTACGGAATTGGGTTAGCAAGGAATTTTTTTCCTTTTGCGTCCAATCCTGCGAATTTTTCTCTCGCAGCCGCGCAGGATATTTTTATATACGCTGGAATTTTGTTAATTTCAACTATTTGCATTTATTTCCTCGACTTATTTTTCTCTGGGCTTTACCCTGTGCTCACCGAACAGGCAAAGAAAGGAAAAATTTCTTTTAAAAAAGCTTTTTTGGAGTCAAAAAATACTCTTAAGGTTTTATTTACTGCGGGAGTAATTGTCACTATTTTGTTGATGGTTGTTTCATTTATTGAGTCCCTTTTCTCAAGCTCATTTCGTCTTGACGCATACAGCGCTTTATTATATTTTGTAATTGCTTTCATTTTTATTTTCCTTTTCTATTTTTTGTACCCCACAATTGTTTTTAAGAAAAAGAGCGTGCTTTCCTCATTCAAATATTCCTTGTCGGGCGCATTTTCAAACAAAAGAAGCGTTTTTCTTTTCTCAATAATTCCTTTTCTTGCTTCAGTAATAAAATTCTGGCCCGCGATTTTCTCAAACAGCGTTGAAATGCTTGTACTATTTTGGATTCTAACAATCCTTACGGGGGTTATTTATGCAGTGCATGCAGTTTCTAATCAATTGCTTTATTCAAAAACAAATACTGTTTAATTTTTCACCTACCCAAAAAGCCACTTAACACAAGGAATAATAATTCTGCTAAAAATCAGCCATCTTTTTCTTTTTTGAAATCACGGGGTTGGAATTAGAATCAGATCCAATTAAAGCCTGGTGAGCCTACCCCATGATTCCTTCCAAAAACTTTTTTTCACAACTCTTGTACATCCCCTCCTAAAAACTTTTCAATACAATTAGTGGTCTCTTTGATTAATAAGTATTGGTTCAATCTTAGTGTGACAAAAAATACACTTAAAAGCCTTTTGATGGCATAATCTGTTGTTAATGGCGGTTTTCTCTGCAATTGACGTAAGGTGTGAGTATGGCTCAGAAGATGCGTGTTGATGATGAAATAAGGCTTAATGTGTTAAAGTCCCTGCTTGAGAAGGGATGTACTCAGCCTAATTTGCGCAGAATTAAATCAAAAACAGGGTATCATCTTGCTACGGTAAAGAGTTCTATTGATTATTTGCAAAAAGAGAAGATGCTCACTGGGTTTGGGCCGAAACTTTCTTTTTGGAAGATGGATTACAAGCTTGAGTGTATTGAGTTGATGCAACTCGACTTTTCAAAATCTGATTTAGTGGAAAAGTTCCTTGAAGCGGTAAAAAAAGATCCACATGTTTACTCGCTTAATTCAGTAATGGGTTCTGGAAATTTTAATGTAATAAGCATGCAATTTTATGAGGATGTTGAGTCATATCATAAGAATTTGCAGGAAAATTATATCAAGAAAATTCCAAATTATTATGATATTGTTAAGGATAGGCAGGTATTTTACTTAACTGAGCCGACATTTAAACGCGGTTCAAGGACTGATTCAATAATTGAGCTCTTAAGAAAGAAATCCGGGCTTGATTAAAATTACTTTCCTTACGCAATAATTCATTAGTAAGGTGTTATTATGGAAATAGAACTTGACTTATCCAAATCAATTGATGAGAATGCCTCCGCGTACTTTGAGAAGGCGAAGGAATCACGAAAGAAAATTGAAGGGCTAAAAAAATCACTTGAAATTAATGCGAGAATTCAAAAACAGCGCGAAGCCATAGAGATTCAAAACAAAAGAGATGCTTCGCCAAAGACCGCGAAAGCCCAGAGAAAGAAAAAGTGGTTTGAGAAATATCGATGGTTCTTTACTAGTGATAATTTGCTTGTTGTCGGCGGTAAAGATGCACACACAAATGAAGAAATTGTAAAAAACAGGATGAAAAAGAATGATATTTATTTTCACGCCGAAGTATTTGGTGCGCCGCATTGTTTTATCCAAGCCCCGGAAGAATTAAAAGGTAATGAATTCATAGCTCCAGAACAATCAATGCTTGAAGCGGCATCTTTCGCGGTAACTTTTTCAAAAGCATGGGAAGAGACTCGCGCGCAGGCGGATGCTTATTCAGTTAAACCGGGGCAAGTTTCAAAATCCGCAAAGAGCGGGGAAGCGCTTGGCACAGGCGCCTTTATGATTTATGGGGAAAGGAATTGGTTCAAAAAAACCCCTCTCTCTTGCGCGATTGGTTTTTTTAATCGTGAACAAACACTTGTTTGCGCTCCGCTCTCCGCGGTAAAGAAACATTGCAGGTTTTTTGTTGAGTTAGAACAGGGAAGAAAAACAAAAGAGCAAATCGCAAGAGAGCTAAAAGCGGTTTTTGAAAAGAAAGGGATTAATTTTATTATTGATGATTTTGTTTCTGCGCTCCCAAATGGACTATTTGAGCTTGTTTAAACGCGCACTTTGCTTACCTTTTTAACCTCGTGCCAAAAAAACTGACATTTTCAAATGTCAGATGAATTGGACTTTTGTAGAAATCCTTTATAAAGGAATAAATAGGAGTTTGTACTCCTATTTAG
>DYDN01000055.1 GCA_020717885.1 Candidatus Forterrea sp. | reverse complement strand
CTTAATTTTTTAAGGCAACAAAATTCTCCCCTAAAAACAAAGACTTTCAACAAAGCCTAGGGAGGGATTTGATTTTTCAGAATTAGCTCTATTTGAACTCAATTTCGTCATCCACGCGTATTACAGGGAAGTGCTTGGCTCTTACAAATACAGTTCCTTCTTCGTTCGCGAGGAGTTCTTTCACAACGCTTGAACCAATTTTTATTTCCTCAACAACAATATCTTTGTTATTCACTTTTGCCTTCATCTTGTTCTTTAATTTTCCAGAGGAAACAATTCCCGTGAGCATTATGTGTACCCCAACATCATAAATTCCCGTAACTTTGAAAACGTTCTTACTATTTTTTTTCTCCAAAAACATTTCTGCCGCAGCTACTTTTGCTTCTTTAACGTGATTAGGAATAATTACTTCTCCATTCTCGTGACCCTCAAGAATTTTTTCTTCCTCGCTCTTCTCTTCTTCAATTTTCTGTTCAGACCCTGCTTGAGCAGAATCCTTCTTTTTGAATAATCCTAAGAATGACATGAAAGAACTCTCCAAAGAAACAAATAAAAAGGATTCTTTGGCAGTAAAAGGACAGGTTAAACTTGCAATAATAGAATCTGCATAATAAAATCATTAAAATTATAATTTGCCTTTAGGAGCGCAGTAAAAACCGCGCCCCAATCAAACAAAAGCAAAACGCTCTCGCGCCTCACCCCGACACAGAAATTATTCTAGCGTCTTTTTTTCTTTTTCTTAGCAACCCTTCGGGTTTTCTTTCTTCTAACTACTCTTTTCTTTTTTGCCATGCTATCAAATCCTCCATAACAAAAACTTTTGTTTAAGTAATAAGGCGAATGTTTATTTAATACTTGCGCTTTGAACGAATGTGGCAAAAATGATTTTAGAAAAATGTTTTTAGGGATAAATATTATCCATAATAAAAATTCAATCAGTTTAAAAGTTTTCTTGCATAGAATAATATTGAAGGCGCAATAAATGTTTCCACAAAATGAACTGCAGAAAACTCCACAAACCACTCAAACGAATGGCGAAGCAAAGCAAAAAGAGCAGAAAATAAAACTAACAGAACACCCGAAGAAATTTCTTTTTGTTTCGATTGAGAGCTTAAGCGGGGATCTTGCTTGGCAATTCAAAAAAGAGGGGCACGAAGTTAAGATTTACATAAAAGCGGAAGTGGATAATGATGTTTATGACGGATTTTTGGATAAAGTAAGTGATTGGGAGAAATCTATTGAATGGGCGGACGTAATTGTTTTTGATGATGTGGGCTTTGGAAAAAAAGCGGATGAACTGCGGGCAAAAGGAAAACTTGTTATTGGCGGAAGCGAGTACAGCGATAAACTTGAAACTGACAGGGAATTTGGACAAAATGAAATGAAAAGAATTGGACTAAACGTTCTACCGCATTGGGACTTCACTGATTTTGGAGAGGCGATTGAATTCATAAAAAACAACCCTGAAAGATACGTATTCAAGCCCTCTGATAGCACTTCCTCAATCTCAAAAGGAATATTGTTTATGGCGCAGGAAGAAGACGGAAAGGACCTAATACAAATACTTGAGCAAAACAAGAAACTCTGGGCAAAGAAAATAAAAAAATTCCAATTGCAAAAAAGGGCTGTGGGAGTAGAAATTGCGGTCGGAGCTTTCTTTAATGGAAATGATTTTGTTTACCCAATTAATGTTAATTTTGAGCACAAAAAACTGTTTCCCGGGGATCTTGGGCCCTACACGGGAGAAATGGGCACACTAATGTTCTGGTCCCAGCCAAACGAACTCTTTAATGCAACACTCCTAAAAATGAAGGACGATCTCGTGAAAGCAAAATACTGCGGATACATTGATATTAATTGTATCGCAAATGCAAAAGGAATTTACCCACTCGAATTCACTTCACGCTTTGGTTACCCCACAATAAGCATTCAGCTTGAGGGAATAACTGATGAGGCGGGGGAAATGTTCTTTAAAATGGCTAAGGGAGAAGCATTTGAATTCAAAACAAAAAAAGGATTCCAAATCGGAGTGGTAATTGCGGTACCCCCATTTCCTTTTGATGACCAAAAAGAGTTCTTTATTTACAAAGACCTCTCAATAATGTTCAAAAAACCAAACCTTGACGGAGTACACCTGGGGGATGTAAAACTTGTGAATGATACTTGGACGCTTGCAGGCGAATCAGGGTACGCGCTTGTTGTAACTGGAGCAGGAAACACGGTGGAAGAAGCACGAAAGCAGGCATACAAGCGAGTGAGAAATATTCTCCTCCAAAATATGTATTATCGAACTGATATTGGTGAAAAGTGGGCAGAGGATTCGGATAAATTGCACACGGAAGGGTACTTGTACAGCAATAAAAAGTAAGTTACAATAAAGCCGCAAGCTCCGCAAGAATGATCTACTTTCTTTTGGCAACTTACCTTTTCTTTTTTAAAGAAAAGGCAGCGCTGAGGACGAGCATAACTCAAGTTGAATACATTTAAAGATTTGATTTTATTGAGAAATTTGAACGAACTATTTAATAGTAAGCGCTAAGTTCTATAAAATACTTTCTTGAGAAAATTTTTTGTTAGGCACTACGCTAATGTATTTTTTATAATAAAATATGTAATAAAAGATTGGCACGGGCGTTAGGCACTACATGCGGAGCTTTTTCCGCCAATTAAATTTCGCGCGGAGTGAGAATTAAGCTTCTTTTGGGGTAACGGGGCTGGATTTAGGGAAATTGTTAGCACCGAATTAACGAGTTTTTGTTTTATTTGTTTTGAATAATTTGTTGGTTTGTTTAGTGAATGGTTGTGTTTTGTTTAGTAGTTTTTTTTGGTTTTGTTTAGTAGTTTTTTTTGGTTTTGTTTAGTAGTTTTTTTTGGTTTGGTTTGTGTGGTTTTTTGGTGATTGGGGTTGTTTTTTATGATTGTTGTGTTTTGGTTATAGACACATTTTTGTGAAAGGAAACTCTTTCATTACTTGTTGTTTTAACCGAAAACTATCCGCATGCTTAAAGTGACCTAAGTAAGAACTAAAAGAAGAACGAAAGGCTTTTTCTTCAAAAGAACCCTTTTCAAAAAAGAACCTGTTGTTTTCTAGAAGTTCCTTGTTTGCTATCGAGAGTTTTTCTTTGAAGTTGTGTAGAACTCTTTTTCTTACAAAAATACTCCACGGCTTTGTGACGTATCCTAAAAAGTCAATTCCATTGGTTACGGGCAAAAGCGTTGCCTCGTTTTTTAGATTAAGCAGTAAGCATGTTTCCAAGAACTCTTTTATTTTCCAAAAATACCCTAATAATTCTTCTTTGTTTTCTGATAATAAAATAAAATCATCAACATACCTTACATAATACCTGCATTTCAATTCTTTTTTTATAAACTGGTCAAGCTCGTTAAGGTAAACGTTTGCGAAGAACTGGCTGGTATGGTTCCCTATTGGAAGCCCCTTGCCTTTTTCAACATTAACCAAGGATTTGTGGCTCGGCACCAGCCCGCTAACCCATTTCGGGGACTTTTGAGTGTAATTGCTTGCGGGGTCATGAAAAATAACTTTATTAGAAACCCAAAGCAAATCATGCTTGAAATCATCACTCCAACCAGTATTACCAGAAACTCTTTTCTCTATTAGTGAAAACAAAATTTGTTTATCAATGCTCATGAAAAAATTACTTATATCAAGCTGCAGAAAATATGCCCTTTTTCTGCCGCAATTACCCCCCATTACTTTTCGCATATTTCTTTGTAAGTGTTTGACTGCTTTATGTGTCCCTTTTTGTTTTCTGCAAGCAAAACTATTCTCAGAGAAAATCGGTTCAAACATACTCTCAAGTGCGCTAACGATTACGTGATGAACTATCCTGTCGCGAAAATCTGCCGCAAAAATTTCTCTGGGTTTAGGATTCAAAACAGTGAAACAGACAGAACGCCCCGGCTTGTAAGTTTTGTTATTTAATGCAGAATAAAGTTCACGCAGATTAGCTTCAAGATTTTCTTCAAATCTTAACGCATTCATCGTACCGCGCTTGCTTTTCCTGCAATTAGTATAGCTATTGAAAATGCTTTCAAAGCTAAACAAAGCCGAGGAGTCTTCTTTTTCTGAACGAACACAGCGAGCGTAGTTGTTATTAGTCTTATTATTGTTGTTGATGTTGCCATTGTTCGGATTGTAATTGTATGCATTGGTCGGCGACCACGAAAGACTCGTTGCGTGCGAACTATTCATAGCCGGTGCCTCAACAGCAAAAATCCGGCAGTTTTTTTCACCACGCGGGTTGTCCGCATCAAAAAGAAATTTGCTTTCGCTTTCTTTCCGAGGAGAGAAATTCTGAGCCGTTCTGTCTTTGCAAAGCATTGCTCTGCCTCACTAACTTTGTTAATGAGAATAAATCCTCTTGAAAACACTTTATCAAAACCCCTTTACAACAAAACTATTTCTGGCTATTAAGCCATGCTTGGGATTGTTTCGCCAAATCAACTACTAAACCAGAAGAGTATTCATAAGAGGAGAATTTCTTAAAAACGCCAACCTCTTTACACAAACGAACAACAAGCTTTAATTCTTCCACTAAGGCAACTAATTCCTGAAGAGATTCTTTTTTTCAGGCAGGGAATTCAAACGCATTATTTGGCAGGCAATTTTCCGGCTTTTGTTTCTTAAATCGGTTCCGAGGACATACTTATCATAACGAGAAAAACTCTTCACAAGTTTTTCAAAATAAATACATAAATCAAAAGCCTTCTTGTAAATAGGCAAATAATCATAACGAGCCATAAAAAACAATCTCTCCCATATGCCAAAAAAAATTTTGCGTGCCCTCACGGGCACTACTTTTTCTCACTCATAACTCACTAATTATAAAATAATCAAATCATCAACTCTCTGAACGAACGCAACGAGCGTAGCCGCTACTAGTCTCACTACCGTAGGCGATGAGGCCACTGCCAGGATAGTAAAAGTAAGCACCGTGGTAGGCGACCACGAAAGACTCGAACTCGTCCAAACCCAATTACTAAAACAATCCGTGAAACCCTTCGCACACGCATAAGAACCTCCATTATTCGAAGCCCCATAATCAAAACTCTGATACGCCTCAGCAACACTCGCTAAACGCCAATTCGAATAACCATTAGCACCAAAAGTATTACAATAACTCATAGCATTATTCCAATCCATTGTAGAAGCAGAGTGCCCATCCCACCACTGGATACCATTCCAAGTATCCCTAACATACTTATTCCCATCAGCAAAGGTACCCGCAACAAAACGCCCACTCGTATCAAACATACCCCTCGCCGAATCCAAAGCAGCATCCTGATTCGCAGGAACATTCACACCACTACAAGTAGTCGCATTAACCCAAGTAGAACCATTCCAAGCAGTACACTTAGTCAAACCAGAATGAGCCCCCCAATATCCAGTAACCCCAAAAATAGTCTTCCTCCAAATATTCTGCGCATTCAAATCAGAATCAATCACATTCAAATCAGACGCTGAATAAACCCCAGCATTCATATGATAACTATCAGCACTCAAAGACTGAGAACCACCATAAGAAGGACACTGATTAGCCAAATTAGCTTGAGTCGCATAATAATTCCCACAACTAAAAGC
>DYDN01000054.1 GCA_020717885.1 Candidatus Forterrea sp. | reverse complement strand
ACCTATTCCAAACAATCAAACAAAACCTACAAAACAGTTAGCAAATACCCATCAATAAAAATCATTACTCTCTCAAGATTCATTATCAAGACGCGTTTTTGTTAGAATAAAAAGCCTTGTTGATTTTCGTCAATCGCCGTCGAGTGTAATTAAATCCTAAAGCACCATTCCGCCGAGGAATGTTTTTGTCAGAACTCTTGTGACAAAGAAAAGCACTATTGATATCACGAGCAAGAGCGGGAGGTACTTTATGCCCGCTTTCATCCCATTAACTATTTGCCAAAGCACTTTTCGTAAGTATGGGTTTGGGTTTTTTACTGCAAGTTCTTGAAGAGCCACTTCCTCAGAAACCCCCGTACTAATATTATCAACCGCTTCCTTTAGTTCCGCGCCTAATTCCCCATACCTCTTTCCTGAGGAAATAGAGTAGAGCGAATCAAATAGACTCACCCCGCTTTTTATTTGAACAAGTATTGTTCTTAGAGCAAAAATTAAGTTTGATTCAATTTCCCTCACCCAAAGCATAAACCTTATTCGCCGCAAGCTGCAAATCCTTTATTGCGGATTGGAGATGATTATTTGCAATAGTATCATTATAAACAAAAAAAGAGTAACTCGCAAGAGCCGCGATAATTATTAGAAGCGTTCCAAAAAGAGCAAGATACTCGACCGATACCTGCGCGCGCCTATCGCTAGTAAACAATACGACAGCCCCGAAAATAATGATTCTTTAGTTAATAAAAGGCTTCTTATGGCAAAGCAAATGAATGGAAATGAGGCATACTATATAGAAAAAGTATTGGGTAATCAAAGTTTTTTTATGCTTCAATCATTTTACTTAAATCGACTTTCTTTATTGTGATTTGTAGTGACCCGGCAGCTTTTCCGCTTAGGAGTTCTCCTGTTACCGGAGTAAAACCAGAGCTTGAGATAAGAGCATTCATCTTAATTCTTGCTTCTTTATTTCTATACTCGATTTTTCCGCTCAAAGCATTAACCTCAAATTCGCGTTTATAATCAACCCTCTCAACGGTTCCGCGCTGGCCGTGCGAAATAATACTAAAATCCTTTATTGCGCCTTTACCGCCCGCAACAAAACCATAAACAATATCATTCTCTTTAGCGAAAGTCTCAAGCGCAGTGAAAATATCTTCCCCATCATCAAGAACAACAGTAAAATTAACCATTCATAATCACACTAACAACAACTAACTTATTTCTCTTAACAACTATTTAAATAACTTAACATAAAGTCCAAAAAACACCAAGAAATGGCTTATTTTTGGGGCAAAGCTGCTTAATTTGGCTACTCGGAAGCTTTAATTGAGTAATATCTTTGGACCTTTAATCCGGGAGAGAGCCATTCCTCGTCCCCGAGCCCCGCCTTCATGCACAAATGAGACAAAAAGTCTTCTTTTTGGGGGAGTTCTCTCCAAACACTTGGCAAAAAGGTAGCGCTTCTCTGCCCTTTAGTAATAATTAACCCATCCTTTCCAACTACAAGCTTTTCAAGGAGTTCACTTGGACTACTAAAATTTAGTTCCACAGGGATAGTGAGCACTGAGACTTCTATTTTTAATTTTGAAAACTCTTTTTTTGAAAGAGAGGGGAATCTTGGGTCCGAAAAAGCCGCAGAGAAAGCATTCTCAATAATATCCAAGTAAAGCGCTTGAATTGCAACAAGGTGGCCGATGCATCCGCGCAAATCCCCATCAATTGTAAGCGTAACAAAACAGGCTTTTTTTTCAAGAAGTTTTTTTGGAATTGATTTAACTTCCTCGGCGCTTAATTTGAACAGGGAATTATTTGCGAGCGCAAAATCAATTGATTTACGCGCAAGCACAGTACAGTAAGTACGTTCAGTGTCATCAAGGAAAAATTCTTGCCCATTTTTGTTTGATTTTTTTTGCATAAAACTCACCTTATTTTTGTAGCTTACATTATTTAACAAATGCGATAGAGACATATCCCACAACTTCGTCCTTACTTCCTGCGGTATCGCCGGAGTTTCGATAATCTAGAAGAACAACTTTCCACTTATTTTTCTTTGCGAGAAGAATTAGTGCCGCGATTCCAATTTTGCCGCATGCGTCCCCTATTCGCATAAATTCATCAAAATCCAAATCGAGTATCGCGTTAATTGTCACTGCATCAATTTGTTTTGTTTCAGTATATTTGAAGAAGTGACTCAAATCAGAGCTTGCAATAATTACGGTATCTTTTTCGAGCGGAAGAAGCGCGCCCGCAAGCGCATCAGGAGAAATTTCTCCATACATTATCGGAGTAAATTCAAAATTCGCGAGAACAGTTTGAAGAAAAGGCGCCTGTACCTCAAGCGAATGCTCCACATCTTTTTTTACGACCAGAAAATCTGCCTGATTTACTTTTAGTAACCCAAGGGGGGTTTGCCATGGAAGGGAAAATGAATACGCGCCCTTGATGTAATGATAGTGGCTTGGGCCAAGAAGAATTATTTTTTTTGAAGAAGCTTTGCGCAAAACATTATATGCAAAAGCAGCGGTGGGCCCTGAGTAAATGTATCCTGCGTGCGGAACAATAAGCGCTGTAAGTTTTCCTTTGAGTTTCTTTACCTTTGCCTCTGAAAGAAATTTATTAATCATAAAAGCGAGCTCGCTTTTACTTGCGGGGTAAAATGAGCCCGCGTGAATTGGAATTCTAATTTCTTTTTTTTCCATAATCATACTTCCGTCTAAAAGTAATACTTACTCAAAAACCCCAACAACTCTTTCTCCGCAATTCGCACACTTATTTTTTTCCATTCCAATTACTTCTGCACCAAAGTTCTGCCTTCTAATTAGCAAGTGATTGCACTTTGGGCAGTGAGTATCTTCAAGTCCTGCGCGAACATTCCCCCCATACACAAAATTAAGTCCCGCGTTTTTTCCAATCTTAATTGCACGCTTAATTTCTTCCGCCGTAGTTGGGGGGACATTATGCATTTTGTGCGTAGGAAAGAATGCGCTCACGTGCCAGGGAATATTATGGTCAAGTTCAAAAATAAACGAGGCGATTTGTTTTAGTTCCTCTTCAAAATCATTCTTTCCAGGAATAAGAAGTGTTGTGAGTTCAATCCAAATTCCTTTTTTGTGATACTCTTTAATTGTTGCAAGCACACTCTCAAGTTCTGAGCCGCACACTTTTCTATAAAAATTTTCATTAAAGGATTTAAGGTCAATGTTCGCCGCATCAAGCTTCGTTTTTTTCTTTGAGAGTTCCTCAAGTTGTTCAGTGCTTGTGTATCCATTAGTAACATAAACCGCCCCAAGCGCCGGGGATTCTTTTTTTGCAAGAGCAATTGCTTTGAGATTAAATTCAGGGGTGATTGAGGGTTCATTATATGTGAAAGCAATGCTCTTTGCTTTCTTCTTAATTGCAAATTCAACAAATTTTTTGGGAGTAATTTCTTCAAGTGAAAGTGACGCTTTCTCTGCATCCGCTCCCCTCACAAAAGTAGTTTCAAAGTTCTGGCAAAAGTCACAGCGGAAGTTGCATCCAAAGAAACCAATGCTTAGTGTTTTAGTATTTGGGAGATAATGGAATAGAGGTTTCTTTTCAATCGGATCAAGATTAATCGAACAAGGTTTATCCTCAACAACGCACTTAATTTTTCCTTGAACATTCTTCCTTGCCCCGCACAAACCAAATCCGCCGTCAGGAATTGAGCAATAATGTTTGCACGCGAGGCACTTAATTGTACGCTCAGAAACCGTTAGCGAAAACTTTTGTGACATGACTCATTTTGTAATCAAAGAAGTTAAAAAAGAAAGTAATGAATCAAAGTGCAGCCAAAGCGAAGTTAATAGAATACAAATGACAAATGTAAAAGAAGTTTATGCGGGAGAGCCTTGCGGGTGTACGGCTCTTTGCATGAACTAAATATTTATTCTCCCCAAGGAGAACTTTCGTTTGTTTCTGAGATTACTCTTGAGCGGTTATGCTGTGACTCAAGCGCCCTTACTCTTCCCTTTAATGCACTTAATTGACTGCCAATTTCAGCAATCTCCTGCTTTAGTGAGTACTCAGTGTCCTCATCAAGCAAATTAAGTTTTTTTCTCCTTTCATAATTCTTTTCAAGGCTCGTTTTTACCCTCATAGCCTTCTCATACTCATACTTCAAATCCTCAAGAGTTTCTGACATATAACCACCCGCGCTCCGCCAAGGCAACTCACCAAAGACAGAACCAATACTACTATAGTGCTTATTCTCTTTAAAAAACTTGATTTTGGGGCAAAAGGGGGGGGTATTTTTAAACCCAAAAAAATACGGCATTGGCGCATCTTCGGTGGGTGAATTGAGTGGCGCATGCGGTGGGTTTTGCTGAAATTGTTGATTTTCGGGGGAAAACGACTTTGGTTCATAATCGGTTAATGGTTTGACTGGTGCAAGCGGTTGATTTCTTATTTTAAGACTAATTTTTCGTCTTTATTAACAAAACAAGGAGTATCTATCATACAAATTGCTGGGTTTCCATAAATTCCTTTTACTCTTTGCCAATTATGCCCGTGTGCTTCGGTTAGTTTCTCTATCTTTGTAAAAGAATCACAAAATGCAATTAATACATCTCCCTTAATTATGTGGGTAGGGTCGTCAAATATTTGGCAATTAGTTGGCACACTTATTTTGTTTGCGTTTTTATAAAACAACTTAATCTTTTCTATAAAACCCATAGCCATAGTAGGATTTATTTTTAGTAATTGGTCAATATAACATTCTGAATTTCTCCCTCTGGTTTTTTTTAATTTTAATTGTTGTTTAGTATTAAACGGATTATTTGCTTTAACAGAGTCTATTTTTGTAGCATGCCCAACAAGTTTGTTTCCACTTATAGCGTCGCCAAAGTTTATGTGTTCAATAAGCATAGAAAAACACATTATTTTGATTTTATTTTTCCTTCTGATTTTAATATAGAAACAATTTCAATAGCTTCTTTCAAAGGAATTTCAAGAATCTCTGAAAGGTCAGATAAATACATTTCTTTGCTATTTTTTATCATTTCCACAATTCTTAGTTTAGTTAATTCATTCTTCAAATAATCTGCTTTTCCCAACAAAGAAGCATTTAAATAAAATGGAAAAATAGCCCCATTAGAAAGCATCATTTTTTGATTTGTCGTTGTGTTCATTTTTTATTACCTTTTTCCATTAATATTATTAATTTCTTATCTACAAGTTCTCCAAAATCTTCTAATTCTTTTGCATAATCATCTTTTTCTTTTGGAGTCATTTGAAAAAGAAGATGCGCTTTTTTTGAAAGCGTATCTTGTTTGAAATAAATATCTACTAAAATTCCTCTGCTTTCATCATCTAATTTACTTAATATATTTGGCAAAAGATTGGGGTCAAGTGAAGATTGTTTAAATACTTCGTAATCTTTTGGAAATTTTTTTTGTAGCACTGAAAGTTTTTTTATGCTTGATGCTGAATTACACAAAGATTCTTTATAAAATTCAATTAAATTAATAGCAAATTCTCTGTTCGTTTCCCCCATTTTAATCACTTGAAATTAGCACTAATATAAAACTTTTGAGATTTATAAACATATTGTATTTGCTGGCGGTGTAGAAATCCTATTGGATTTCTAGGTAAAGCCAAATTTTTATGATTCGTCCGATGTGTTCAATATTGTATGCTAGTGCTTTGATTGTCACA
>DYDN01000053.1 GCA_020717885.1 Candidatus Forterrea sp. | reverse complement strand
GCACATCAGGCAAGAAATAAAAGAGAATTTGCCCCACTTGTCAGATCTAAGATGAAGGGTATGCAAAGGAAACCGCATCTAATAAAATCTTTTTTTGTTGGCACTTATGTGCTCTGATTAACAGAATTATCTATAGTTTTCCTCCGCGCGCGGCGCAACCCATTGCGAGTTGTTTTATGGCGCCCCCAAATCCGGCGATGCTGTGTCCCTTAAAGTGGGCAATTACAATCATCTGCTCTGCTTTTGCGATTTCTTTCCCGATTTTGAATTTCTTAAAGTGTTTTATTTTGGGCTCATTTATTTCAACCAATTCGTATTCTTCTCCCATTTCGCCATCAGCAATAATTATTGGAATTTGTGTGAAGCCGTGGTTTTTTGCCACAATTAAATGCTCCTGCTTTGTTGTTCTTGTTCCTTTGTATAAAACATTTGTTTCAATATAAATTGTGTCGGCTTTTTTCTGTTTTAGATAATCAATTACTCCATTATAATTTGCCGGGCCGATGAAAGTTGTGTTTTTGTCTTCGCCAAAGTGGACTTTGAGCGGAACCCGTTTCTTAAAATCAAGTACCTTCTCTTCACTTTGGATTTTCTCAAGCAATTTTACGGTGGCTTTATTTATTTCAGCCGTTTTTGAGTAGGAATCAATAGGGATAAAATATACTTTGCTCATTTAGTTCACGGCTTATTTTTTTAGTGATTTGAATGATTTATATGAGTAGGTTATTGTGATTGCAACTGCGGCGATTATACTTGTGAACACTATGCTGAAAGTATGTTTTGGGGTGAATGCGCTTAGAAAAACTATTAGTCCTGCGACTATGAATACCCTTCCGCCTATTCTGTGCGTGTCATTCCACACTTTGTCGCTGTAAAGCGTCCAAGGAGTTCTTATTCCAATAAAATAATTTCTTTTTGTCAGCGGTAGAATTACTCCAATTACAATGAACAAGATTCCAAGTGCGGGAATCAATAATTGGGTCATGTTTATGTTTGCGCCAAGATTTATCGCGAGTATTATTATTTGTAAGTAGAGAAAGAACCCGCATAGTGCCGCAATCAGAATATGGTAAGCGGATTTAAACTTTTCAATATTGGCTTTTAATGGGTCAAGGCGCGGAATATAATAAAGTAGTACAAGGAGTGCAACCAAAATAATTGGCACAACCCATGCCCCAAATTCTTTTGGCATGAATCCATTCGCTTCGCCGCTAATTCCCCAGTGGGTTATCATTTGTGGGGGTAATAGCGGGTAAACGTAAAGGGTTATTATAACGCTAAGAAGTACCATTACCATTGCTGCAGTAATTATTTGGGTTCCTTTGCTTTTTTGCCCAAGTTTCTTCATAGCTATACTGTGCGCATTTCATTATTTAACCACTTTCTTTGCCCAATTAGTCGGGTTTTTTATCTTATTCATTATTGTTTATTCTGGTAATGTGATGTATCCTGCTGATTCAAAGAAAAAGTCCGCTGCGGGCAAGAAGGAGTCGCTTCCTGTGAGGAAAATCGTGGGGCTTGTTGTTTTTGATGGGGAAAAATTCTTACTTTTGCACAGGAAGCTTAATTGGAGCGGGTGGGAATTTCCTAAGGGGCATATTGAGGGTGGTGAGAGTATTGATGACGCGATTAAGCGGGAGCTGTTTGAGGAAACGGGGCTCTCAAAATTCTCTTTGATTGGGCATATTGATAATGTTTCTTATCATGATACGGCGAGGAAGAAGCGAACATATGTAAGAAACTTTTTATTGCATGTTTCAAGTAATAATAAAGTTAGTTTTGAGAATCAGACAATGAAGAAGGGAGAAATTGTTGCGGAGCATGATGCGTTCAAGTGGTGCTTTCCAAAGGAGGCGGTGGAACTCTTGACCCACGAAAATATGCAACAAACTATGAAGAAGGCGATTAAGATGCTTAATTTGGGGCTTGAGAAATGAGTTGAGAAAGGACTCAAAATCTTGGACATGTTTTGGGTTGGCAAAGAAATAAAAAGTGAGATTTAGAATAATTTGGTGGTATTATGGGTTTGTTTGGAAATAAGAAAGAGAAAAAAGAGGATGCAGAAAGCGCGGATTCGGAACCAGCAGGAAAATATAATGAGCAGTGCGCTCTCTGCGGAAAAGCCCCAACGGATAAGCACTGGGGGAACCAGTATTTTCACAGAAAGTGTTTTAGAAAACTAAGAAAAGGCGCAAAAGGGATGCTTTGATTTAAATTGTTGAAGTTATTTTCTTGCGCTAATCTCTTTTCTCAATAATTCGCTTAGTATTTTCCCATCCACTCCTTTGAGTGTTGGTTCTTTCATTAAATCCCCCATGAGTGGTCCGATTGCGCCCATTCCCTTTGCTTTTACTAGCGTGGAGTTCTTTGAAACAAGTTCAATTACTATTTTCTCAATTGCTTTCACATCAACTTTCGCGGTTGTATTTCCAGATAGTACTTCTTCAAGTGTTTTTCCTTTCGCGAGCGCTTCAACTGCTTCGCCCAAATTATTCTTCCCAATTTTTCCTTTTGCCTCGCAAAGCGCAAGCTCTTTTATTTCTTCAAGTGAAACTTTATCCACCTCAACCCCGCCTCTGCGTAGTTCAGTTAGTGTTTGAAGCAAAAGCCCCGCTAGAACTTTAGCGTTTGCCCCCGCTTCAACAGTGCTCTCAAAGAAGCGCGCATAATTACTTAGTTTCATTTCCTCAATGTGATTTGTGCTTAACCCTAGCTTTGCATAAAGTTTCTCACGCTGTGCAACACTCTTTGGTAATCCTCGTGAAATTGCGGTGAGTGTTTTTCCCTCAATCGTTTTGAATGGAATATCCGTTTCTGGGTACATTCTCGCTTCTCCGGAAATTGGTCTTTGGTATTCGCTTGAGCCATCCTCAAGCGCGCCGCGTGTTTCGCTTGGAATTCTCTCAAATGCAACTAAAAATCGTTCGCGTATTGCCTCAAATGCTTTGAGCGCTTTTTCTTTCTCCGCAACAATTAAAACAAAATTATCTTCTGCTCCGCATGAGAGTGCTCTCGCGGTGTCATCAACCTCTTTTTGTGTAATTCCATAATTTGGTAGTTCGTCTCTATGAAGTAGTCCGCTTACCCCGGTTGCTTTTGCATATGCGCTTAATTCCGAGCCAAATCTTTTAGCCCCAACTTTTTCTCCAAGTAATCCTTTCGCGCGAGAGATTTTCATTCCATAAACAGTTCTTCCTTTAACAAATTTCGCTTCGGTTTGAGTAAATATTTTTGAGATTTCTTTTCCCTCTCCAAATATTTCCACGCGTTCCTTTGCTTTTGGAAATTTCTCCACAAGTTTTTTCTTTAGTGCAATTAAATCAATTTGTCTTTGGGCTTCTTTCTCAACAACCGTTCCGATTAGTTCAAGCTCTTGGCATCCCTTAATCTCGCAGCGTGCGCCTTCCGCGATTGATACATTAACATCCTGTCTGATTGTTCCTTTTCCTCTTTTTGTTCTGCAAGTAAGTCTCATTATTTCCCCAATCTTTTTTGCGGTTTCAATTGCTTCTTGTGGTGTTCGAATATCCGGGTCAGTTGCGAGTTCAATTAATGGTATTCCCAGTCTATCAAGATTATAGAATACTTTCCCGTTTTCTTTTTTCAACGGGCGCGCGGCATCCTCTTCAAGAACAATTGTTTGAACTCCAATTTTCTTCACCCCTTTTTTCTCAGCATCAGATTTTATCTCAAATTTCCCGCCCATTGAAATAAGTACTGTTCGTTGGAATCCGCTTGTGTTGCTTCCATCAATTACAGTTTTTCTCATTGGGACAATTTTACTTACGGGAGTTGATTCGCAAAGTAAAGCAATTTCAAGTGTGGTTTTTAGTGCATCCTCATCAATTGGCTGCGGGGGCTCACAGTCAAGTTCAATTAGTGAAATCGCGTCATAATATCCTTGGTAAATAAATGTTTCATTTCTTTTGTATGCGTCAAGCGCAGTTTTATCATACTCTCCAAGTTCGCTAGCAACCGGGCGGAGTTTTCGTTCAATTGAGAAATCCGGCTCGTCTAGTCTTAAGTCTGACGGGGTTCTTGAAAATAGTTTGTTTGTGTCTAATTGTTGGTGTACTTCTAGCCCACATTTAAGCCCCAATTTTTCGTATTCTAACATAATATTGCCTCATGGAATTTTGGAGGGATATATTTCTCCTTGCTTCTACTAATAATTTTAGAGAAGAGTAAATTTAAAACACTACTGCAGAATATTGGTTCGTTTTTACACGTTCTCTTTGGGTTAATATCAAATAGTTCTTCACACAGTTGTCTTATCTTGTCTGGGCTTTCATTAAACGCCACAATGTATCGTTTGGATAATCCAATTCCGCCCGCTCTTATTCTGACGAATTTGATGGCGATTTTCAATTTGTAATTAATCTTTTTAGGTAATCTAACTGCTGTGTTGGTCCCTTTTCCCATTTTCCAACGAAATTTTGATAATACTTCAAGAATTTCTTCTTTTTTGAATTCCCTTGGTTTTAGCGCATCAAGTACTTCTTTTAGTGTTCTGTTATTTCTATGGTCGCATTTAATCCCCTGCTGTTCTATTAACTCTTTGGAATTGACTAGATATACTTTTCTAGAATCAAAGATTTTTACATAGTCTAAGTAGTTGTTTTCTGTTAAGAATCTCTTAATATTGGATTTGGTTGAAACATAAAAATCTGCTTTTAATTTCTCGGTCAGCCATTTCTTTTTGCGAGGGTGCAAAAACCCTAGCAGGTTAGAGTATTTTTTAAAGAATGCAGAGGATATTCTTGCGCCATAATAAGTTCTGTCTTCTATCTTTCTTTCGTAATATTTTGATGGAATATTGTTTGTTTTCAGGAATAGTCTAAAAGAGCAAATTAAATCTTTACTTGCCGACTCCAAGGCAATTTTTCTGCCGTTTCTCGGAACACAACCATCCCCGTCAAGAAAACCGAGCCAGAAAAATTTCTCCAAATTGCTTTTTCTGTAGAATTTGGGCAAATTTACAGTTTGTGTCTTGTTTCCCGGCTTCTGTTTGAGTATATCCTCAAAGAATCATGCAAGTTTCTTATTTCTAAAACTCAAAATATATTTGTTATCTTTTTTCTTAACGTTCTGTAGAAATGATATATAAAGCTTTAATTTTCTCGCAAAAGTGGCAAGAATTAAACCCGATTTGTCAAAAAAAGGAAACCTAGTTTAAAAGCAAGTATGATTTCTACAGAACCTTTTCTTAACATTTCCTTTTATTTGAAAAAGATTTTCAATTAGTTGGCTTATTGATTGAATAAACTCCAAGGAATAGCATTGTTCCTCTTTCACTGACGAACCATCGGAAAATTCAAATCTGGTCCCAGATGAGTCTTTGTAGAAGCTTCCATCAGCAGAGAAATAACCAAACAAATATGCGAATTTTTTCTTATAAGTGATGTTTTTGTTAAATGGCACGCAATTAATTTTCATTATTAAATTCAATTTTTTCTGATTATAATTGTTATTGAAGTGACGGCTTTGTTGAAAGTCCGTGTTTTTGTTTGTAAAGGGGCTTTTTTATGCCCCAATAGTGTTTAGGTTATTGGGGTTTGGAGAACCAATTGAGGTGGTTTCCTGATGAATTGTAAGTTGGTTAGGAAAGTTAAAGTTTTGCTCAAGCGAGCTAAGATGCCTGATTTTTTGCATCAGTTTGGTCCAAAGTGGTTTCCACTTTGGATG
>DYDN01000052.1 GCA_020717885.1 Candidatus Forterrea sp. | reverse complement strand
CTTGACCTATTCCAAACAATCAAACAAAACCTACAAAACAGTTAGCAAATACATTTTGAAGAAAAGCTAATAAAGGAGAACAACCAACTAAAATCACGAGTGAACATTAAATCAGGACAACACAACACCGCCGAGATATGCTATAAGTTTAAATATTTAAATTACCTTCTTGGTCTCTTTACTAGTTTCCTGAATCTCTCTGCAAGTTTGCCATTCAAATAATCCATTGCTTCTTGTTTGAACGCTGCGTCACTTTTATCAATTGGCTTATACAATCGAATCATTTCTCCAAGGTCACGCGGATTTTTCTTCAATCCCTCTGAATATAATGTTGTTGCCAAATTTACTATGCCCTTATCCCCCGCAGTAAGTCCTTGAACTAGTTTAAACTGCCATTGAACTTGGTATTTAACAAATGGGTGCAAGTGAGTAGGAATTTTGCTTAAATCAGAAAACGCTTTGATTCGTTTAGCTGATTCTTCCAATGTAAACTCCACAGCTGCTTTTTGTATATCCACAGGTTTTGTCAAGTCCCATCCTTTCTCAACAGCTTTTTTCCGTAAGTCGGCTCTTTCAGCCATGAACATTGAGCGTCTGAATCCGATATACGCACCATTAGCTTCAAAGAATTTGTCAGCAAAAACCACCGCATCTCTTGCAAGATTTTTGCTTACTTCATTTAGCGCGGGAAGTTCTCCGTGTTTTGCCATCGCCTCAATAATTGCAATAGCGTGTTTTTTACCATACCTTTTCTTAACAAGAGGATCCATATACTCTGCCCCTTTTTGCTCGTGAGTAACCTTCTTTTCAGCTTTCTGCTGCATAGAATCCGCTGCATCTCTTAATCTGTCATGTGCTAACCCCGCAATCCCAGCTTGGGCTCTTTCTTCTCTTCCGCCACCCATTAATTTAACATATTCTCTAGCATACAATGATACTCTCTGGACATGCCCCAAGTTGTGGGCGCTTGTAAGTAATCCTTCATTACCCATTTTATTCATTGCGGCTCGCATGTATCTTGCGACAACTCTTTGTCTTCCTGCCCACGTAGTTTTATTTCTTCTGACTGCTCTTATTCCAGCACTTGCATTTTTTCCCCCCAAACCGGTTCCAGTCATTTTAATTCACTCCCTTAAAATCAATCTTTACATTTAATGGAACTATTTTGTTCGCAGCCCATTCTTTCTTTATCGCCTCGGATTTCTTTTTGTCAAATGAGATTGCGATTCCGCAGTCTCCCCCGCCCGCGCCTGATTGTTTTCCCGCGCAGCCATTTTTCTCAGCAATATCCGCAAGTAACGCAAGTTCTTTTGTTTCCAAATTATTTTGTGAAGAATTACTCAAATCCTGAAGTTGTTTTCTATTTTGCTTTAATGCTTCGGCAATTTTTACCGCATTATTCTCTTTTATTGACTGAATTAACTCAGTAGTGATTCCTTTAATTGAGTTAATTATCTGCCAATAATGCTCTTTTTGCCCTTCCTTGAAAGAATTAAGTTTCAATATCAATTCTTTTGTCGAAGCGCCGTATCCTACAAACCCAACAAGGAGTTCAAAGTCCTTTGGCAAAGAGATATTCTCTGCCGTAAACGCAGGCCACTCTTCATCCATTATTTCTGCAACACTTTTTCCGCAAGCCATTTCTTTTACGAGCCAATTAGGGTCAAATCTTGTGTAAACAAGCGCACCCCCATAGGTACTTGCTGCAATATCAAAGCTGCTTCCTACCTTTCCCTGTGCTAAGTAATGCGCGGTGCACGCGGTTTTGAACACTACATCTTTTGTTTTTTTATCTGATAAATTGTGTCCGTTGAACTTCAGTATTGCACCCACTATTGCAACGCATACCGCTGCGCTGCTTCCAAATCCAACTTTGGCAGTGGTGCCATCTGGAAATTTTGCTAGCGTGTCTGAAGAAAAGGTGTTCATTTTGAACAATTTTGGTTTTACCCCTTTGCTTTGTAAATATGCCATTGAAAGTTCTATCGCATTTTTTGCGACCGAAAGCTTCTCAATCGCTTTTGCATCAAGTGTTCCGCCCCAAGCAATTTTTTTCCCATCAAAGGTTGCTGAAATATTTTCTAACCCTAAATCCAGGGCATTAAAAGTAATTGATTCTGCCGCATTAATTTCCGCGCCAACTTTTTGGTCTATTGCCATTACGACGCATGGAACACCCACTTCAAGCACACTCCACTCTCCGCTTAGCATTAATTTTCCTGGGGCAGTAACCTTCATCAAATCACCTAAAACAAATGCTCCTTTACTACTCTTGGTCCTTTGCCTGGTTTGCAGTCAATTATTTCCTGGACCAAATCAAGTTTTGAGAGTTCTTCCTTTAATTTTGGAACATCCTTTTCAAGGCAAATTACTTTTACCTGCGGACCACCATCTATTGTAAAATATGCTTTCATTCCCTCATCTTGTAATTCAAACACCCTGTGGATTACTTGCATTGTCCCGTCCGTCCAATAAATTATTGGAGGGGTTGTTGTCATTGCGCAAGCATGCATTAGAATGCAGTTCTTTTGCGCAAGCTGACCAAGCGCTTCAAAATTCTTTTCTTTAATTAGTTTTACCATTTGCTGAGCATCTTTTTCGGCTGTTGTATACCATGTTTCAAATATTGGCGAAGTTTTTACGCTCTGCGCCATTCCCGCTCTGCTTTTTACCTTCTTTGCTTTTTTTGAAGTTACGCAGCCAAGTATTCTAAAATCCAGCCAGTGTGAAATCGGGGCGATTTGTTCGGCGAAGGAGTCATCTCCATCCGCGCGTGAGCCTTTGTGCCATATCGCAAATCCTTCAATTAGGCTTCTTGATGCGCTTCCTGAACCCATTCTTGAAATCTTGCTTAATTCTTCAACGCTAAACTCAAGCCCTGCAGCTTTTGATGCCGCAAATGTAAGTGCAGCAAGTCCTGATGCGGAGCTAGCAAATCCTGCAGCCGTTGGGAAATCGTTTTTTGAAACAACTTTTGCAAATAGCTTTGACTTTGCTTTTCCGCGTATAATATCAAGCTGTTCTTTTACCTCTTTATACTCATCAGTATCTTCAGCATATTCTTTTCCATCCAAAACAAAAACATCTTTTTTGTATTGTTTATCAAATTCAACGGTGGTTGTGGTCTCAAGCCCTTCAAGTGTTACGCTTGTGCTACTGTTCCAAGGTGTTTTTAGCGCAGCATCCTTCTTCCCCCAGTATTTTGTTAATGCAATATTTGCGTTTGCTTTTGCTGTTACCTTCATTTAACCACCCTCAATAATTATCCAAGTGTTGTTTTTGTTGCGGCGTATCCTTTTGCTTCAATCGCCTTTGCCACTTTGTCCTGCAGTTCTTTTCCGGGGGTGAGTGCTATCATCATTCCGCCTCTTCCTGTGCCCGTTAATTTTGCCCCGTAAGCACCTGCTGCCTTTGTAACTGCAACAAGCTCATCGAGTTCTTTGCATGAAACTGTAATACCCTGCAAAAGTTTGTGATTCTTGTCCATTAACTGCCCAAGTTTCTTTAAATCATATTTTTTTAATGCCAGTTTTGCTTCCTCTTCAACTTGCTCGTATTCTTTGAAAATAGCATTTATTCTATCCGGCTCAGCGTCCTTAAGTTTCTTCACATCCCCAACAACTTCTTTTGTTAGTGCCGTTTTTCCGGAGTTCCCCAAAACTATTTCAAATGGCTTTTTTATTTTTACAATTTCTATTTTGTTTGCTCCGCCAGAAATATTTTTTTTAAACAATAAGAATCCGCCATAAACCGCGGCGGTATTATCTATTCCGCTTGGTGTTCCACTCCCGGCGGTTTCTCCTTCAAATGCGGCTTTATTTATTTGCTCATCATCCCAACCCATTTTGAATTCATCATTTACCGCTCTTGCGATTGATGCGGCGCATGATGCACTTGCTCCTACTCCGCTTGCGGCGTAAAGGTCTCCTCCTAGAGTTATTTGTACCCGACTTGGAATCTGCATATACTCAAGTACGCGTGAAATAAGTGCTAAATATTCTCCTTTCTTTTCTTCCTTATACCCTGGTGTAGCTGGACGATTGTCAACTAAATCATATCCTTTTTCGCCGGGAATTTTCTTTACTTCCGCCGTGGTTACTTGCGCAAATGCGCAGGGTATTCCCTCAAGACCATATACAACAAAGTGTTCCCCAAATAGTATTGTTTTACCAAATCCTTTGCCACCCCCCACCACCAAATCACCACTTAAATTTAGATAAGTAAATCTTTTAAACCAAACGCCACTTTTAAAGGGGCTATTTCTTTTTTATTACCATTAGCCAATTAACATTCCCCGTATCAAGTTCGCCGGGTTTAGCCAAAGGAAACATTGTTTTGCCCACTTCAAAGCCCTCTGCGACTGCAACTCTACGCATTGAGCTTGGTGTTCTATATGCGCGGTTTCTATATGCAAGCGGACCAGCAACTTTTCCCTTTCCAAGAACCCTTCTTTGTTCCTCTGCCCAATCAGCGTTCTTTTTGAGCCACTCAAATGAATTAAATTTTTTTGACGCATTTAAATCCGCAATGAATTTATTGCGAACTGCTTCAGGGTAGCCAAATGAATTTGTAAGCCAAAAGTTCATGAAGGAAACATACGCATCATAATGTGAAATTGGTCTACCGTCTTTAGCATATCCAATTGGAACTTTTCTAAGCGCTTCAGGTCTTACTACGGGACGCATTGATTCCGCGCTTCCCCAGTCCCAGTTCACAAAAACCCCATTTTTTTTAGCAGGGATTGTATGCTTCGAAGATAGGGCTTAAGATCTGTCGCAAAATTAATTGTTGCAGCTCCTGCGGTTATTGCATCAACTTTTCCGACAAGCTGTTTGAATTGTTCTAAAAATAATTTTTGTCCTGCTTCGTGCAGAGGGCGTTTCATTTCACCCATCGCAACCGCGGCGCTATAGAAGCTTGCAGGAATAACTTTTATGTTTCTTCTTGGGACTCCAAGCGAAACAAGAGCAGGCACAGCATGATTTCTAACCGTTCGCCCCGCGACATCAACAAGAACCACTTTCAATAATTTTCTCTGCCTTGGTGAAAGTTGTCTTACCACAGAAGATACAGTTCCTCCAGCGAATGTTCCTATATCAAGTATTGTTCTTGGTTTTACTGCTCTGCCAAATCTGCTTGAAATTATTTCACCTACTTTTTCATTCATGGCGCTTGGTCTTCCTTTTCCGCCTTTTACTATCTGGTCAATATAACTTTTTGGGGCTTTAATCCAAAACTTGCCCCCTTTGATTCCTCGTTCTCTTACTCCTTCGCGTATTGCAGCTTCAAGTCCTTCCATTAGTTTAGGATGCCTTGATACAAGCCCCGCAACACCTGGCTGTTTTAGCACCTCTTGCATAATATCTTCCATTTTCACAAAACGAAACACTCTTTCAGCAGGCAATTTTGAAAGCTCGTGAAACATTTGAAATTGGGGATATGCCCTAAAATGCCCGCCTTTAGAATTTGGGTGAAACATCCGCTGAATCGTTCTTGGAGATTCGGCAGGCAGAGGTTTTTTTGTTCGTGCGCCAAGCGCACCTACAACAGCCCGCCTAAAGCGTTCATTTACTTTTGGATTAATTGGCATAAGAATATTGCCTCCTTGGAAGTTTATATACTTTGGCTTTTCTTGGGCTTTGTTGAAAGTCTTTGTTTTTAGGGGAGAATTTTGTTGCCTTAAAA
>DYDN01000051.1 GCA_020717885.1 Candidatus Forterrea sp. | reverse complement strand
AGTAGCCATAATATAACTACATTAAACATTTAAAGCTATCTATCGAGCAAAATAAACAAAAATAGCCCAATCAGTTAGCAAATACGTTGGCAAAAAAAAAAACGGTTATCTGAAGAATTATTTTCATTTACAAGAATTTTTTTATTGTTTGTGTTTGTTGTAAAAGTATGTGCTCTATCCTGGTTTTGGTGCCCCTTGTTTGCATTGAGAGGATTATTGCTTTTTTTACTTTGTATTCTTCAATGAATGAATGGACTGCCCTGGGGGTTTGTTTTGGCCTGATTTGTTTTTTTACTTCTATTGGCAGGATTGTTCCTTTTTTTTCTATTATAAAATCTATTTCAGCACTGGATTTGGTTCGCCAGTATTTTGGCTCAAGCCCCTGTTTTAGAAGTTCTGATAAAGCATAGTTTTCAATTATTGCCCCTTCATCAGACCTTATTTTAGAAAAATTATTCATTACAGCGTTTCTTAACCCGGTATCATAGAAAAATATTTTTGGGGCTTTAGAGATTTCTTTATTCTTGTTTTTAAAATAAGGCTTAAGCTGCTTTATTACAAACGTCTTTTCTAGAACATTTAATGTTCTTTTTAGCTCTTGATATTTCAACCCGGTTACTGTACACAGTTCGTCGTAGTTCGCTAGTGAACCTGTTTGAATTGCTAATTTCTCTAACAAGGTTGTGAGCTTATAATCTTCGCTCAGCTTTGCCAAATCTTTTATTTCTTTTAATAAAAGGGTGGTGTAAATAGACTCTATTATCTTAATTTTTTCTTCTTCAGTACCCGCAAGCACCACTCGTGGATAACCCCCAAAAAGCACGAACTCATTTAATGATTTATTAATTTGCTCGACAACCTCTTCACCATACTTATTTTTTTCTAATAAGGCCTCCATTTTCGGATTTGTTGCCCTAATATGTTCTTTGAAAGAAAAAGGAAGCAACTCAAATAACAGCACCCTGCCCACAAGATATTTAGCGCTTTGCACAGACAATTCAGTCGCACTAGACCCGGTAAGAATCAACTTAGCTTTTGTTTTATCAAAAATATACTTCAACACTCTCCCGCTCTGCTTTGAGTAATGCACCTCATCAATAAAAATAAAATCAAAACCTTTTACATGCAATTCAATAAAAGAATCGGTATCATTCTCAAACAATTGCCTCAATTTTGCATCATCAAAAGTTAATTGATTAACCTTTTTCCCAAGAGATTTTTGTTTCTTGAGCACATGCTCAATCAAAGTTGTCTTACCACACTGCCTCGGCCCAAGAACAGCAAGCATTTCCTTCTTGCCCAAATACTTCTCAAGCTCAAACTCCAAATCACGAACAACATAAACCATACCAATACCATGACCCAACTAATATTTAAACATTCGTAATTCCAGTAATACTAAAATTAAGGGAAAAAATTGGGCCAAACCCCCGCAAAGAAAAACGGTTTCTATGCATTACTAATACACAATACCGTGCACTAATAATACACACTAATTTCTCGTACCAAGGGTGCGAGTTTTTGATTACCTTTGTATTGCGCCCAAAAACTTTTGATTATCGCAAATCATCCTGCATCACCCCCATATTTTTCAAGCCATGCTTTTTCTGATTTTGCAATAACGTTTTGCGTTCGGTTCTTTT
The DNA here is from genome assembly GCA_020717885.1 of Candidatus Forterrea sp. Classification (GTDB taxonomy): domain Archaea; phylum Iainarchaeota; class Iainarchaeia; order Iainarchaeales; family JAAZKV01; genus JAAZKV01. The sequence goes on along the minus strand of DYDN01000051.1, from coordinate 4,058 downwards.
TATCTACCGCATAACGCAAAAAAAACTTCTTGTTAAATAAAAGGACATTATCTTTTGTTGTTCTCATAAAAAACCTATAACTGGCTGTCTGGGCACCATCTTTGCGAATTCTTCCCGCTGAAAGATTTTTGTTTATATTTCCAGTGGTTTCTATCCCTGTTGAGCGCAAAAGGTTTTCAGCACTCTTCAAATAAACCAAATGTTCTTTTTCAAGAGAAACCGCCTTCGAAATCCCTAAAGAAAAGTTTGCAAAAAACGAGTTCTTATTTGACCTTTCTTTCCAACAAGGTACCGCGACTTCAGAAGCCAAGTACCCGCCAAGAAAAGCAATTCTTGAATCTTCTGAAGTACAGGAAAGCCATTTTGGCAAAGAATATGTGATTGTTATTTTGTCCCCGACTGGCGCTCCAAGTGCAACAAAAAATCTTATTACCGCTCGGTCAAAACAGCGTATACAATATGAATGCCCGTACTCTCCTCCTTCAATAGTATTTAATTTATTTTTGGCAAAAGAAAATACTTCGGCAAAATCTTTTTCCCACAAATCGATATCACGTTTATCAGCAGAAATAAATGAGAATGTATTTAGATTTCTGTCAACACAACCGTCACCATAAATCACCCCCAGCATGTTGAAAATTATTTTTGCATCTTTGTGATTTTCAGCAAAAGGAAGCAACCCTGATTCTTTTAATTTTTGAACAACTTTCAAGGGATTGGGAATTGCTTTCTTTTCGCCTTTATTATGCCACCACCTTGTCGAACCCTGTTTTACTCCAAGAAGCTTGGCGGCTTTCTTGTAACCAACTTTCGGGTTTTCTTGAACAAGTTTTAAGTATTCAAAGTATTTTTTACAAGAAAACTGGTCTTTCTTCGAATAAGTATTAATTATGTCTTGTTCGGAAATAAGAGTTTTTGTTTCCATTACAGAAACCATTTCTGGCGATTTATAATCGCTTTGGAACCTCTGTGCCGGTGATGATTCAATCGTCATCTTCACCACCTTCAGCAAAGTTCTCAAGAACCCAGAGTTCTCTTGAATCCAAATCTTCAGGATTGTTTTCAACAATCCACTTAATTTCAGCAATTTCTTCCTTAGTCGGCTTTGCCAAGTTTTCAATAGAAAAAACCATTTAGACCACCTCCAGTAAAACGAATTTTTTCGTGGACGGCTCTGCTGCTTTTGGAGGCATTAAATTCTTTGTCCTGAGCTAAGCGAAGGCAAAGATTTAAGCCGAGAAAAGCAGAGTCCAAAGAAAAAATTCGACAAGGAGGTGGTCTTAGGTTTTAAGAATAGAAAACGCAAAGCCCTTAGAAGAAGAAATTAAACAGTGGCTTTTGTATTGGAAAGTTTGAATAGAGATTCTTTCTCTGAAATCTTTTCTGCGCTCCTATCCCCTTTCTTTGTAATTATTTTATGCTCAGGAGTAAATGTGGCTTTTTTTCCGCCAGCAGAAATCTCAACAACTTCACCTTCATAAGGATGCCTGTTTAAAGAATAAATTCTTGAAGGAATTATTTTTCCATCTTTCATTCCAAGAACATAAACAATTTCTTTTTTAGGTAAAACAATTGCTTCGTACCCTTTTTCGTGCTTCTCAACTAATTCAGGATATTTCTTTGACATCATTGACCAAAGTTTGCCATAAGAAATTTCTTTCCAAACACCCTTTAGACAAACAACGAATGAATCTTCGTCAATTGACGACTGTAGGGGATCATGCCTCACATCGCCAAGGAGCGCGCCCGCTCTTGAGCCGGTTCCTTCAAAAAATGGAGCAACTTTTTTTCCTAAATTATTAACCAAAAGTTTTGGAATAACAATATTATCTTTTGGACGCATCTGCCCCGCAAGCGCAGAACCAATTAAGAAAACCGCGCCAATTAATAGAAGTGCTGCAAATATTACATCAGAATACCAGCCCATCTGCCACAGCACTGCGGCAAGAATCATCCAGCCGATTGGGAGGAACATTGAAATTAATCTTGAAGAATCATCAGCTTTGCGGGACTCAACGTGCGCGCCCTCAAGAATTTTTTTTCCTTCCCCCGCCTTAACCACCCTCACTTTTGGGGTATTTGGATCCTCCACATTTGGATAAATCAAAACATCTTGAAGAACCTGAACCGGCAAAATTTCGCTCATCGCCTGCGCAAGGAGGGATTTTCCAGTGCCAGGAAGCCCAACAAGAAGAACATTTCTTTTTTGAGCAGCGGCTTTTCTAACAATTTCAACACTCTTCTCCTGCCCAATAACCTGCTCAACGAGGCTCTTTGGCACTCGGATTTGGGAAGTATTCTCAAATGAATCAAAACTAATTTCCATTTCATTCTTCTGCTCAACTTTTGCCGGGGATTTTGCGCTCGCTGTGCTTACACTAACCTTCTTTTTCTTAGCGGACGCTCTCTTAGAAGAGGATAATTTCGCGGACATAACAGATACCAGAAATAAAGGGTTAAAAAAGGTAATTGGTGCAAATAAAAGCTCTCCAAAAAGAGAAGTTTTAATTACTTTGCAGGCAGTTCTTGGTATTGAAGAGCTATGGAGCCAATTAAAGTCACTTTTTTGGGTACCTCGGGCAGCGTACCCCAAAAAGACAAGAACTTCGCCTCAGTACTATTAGCTTACAGAGGAGATTCACTCTTATTTGACTGCCCGGAAGGAACACAAAGACAATTAATGGCAAGCGAACACTCGCTCATGAGCGTAAAAAATGTTTTTATTTCACACATGCACGCTGACCACTTCCTCGGATTATTCGGATGGATTAGCACAATGACGCTAAATCAGCGAAAAGAGAAACTCACAATATTTTCTCCTAAAAGCGGAAAAGAAAAAATTACTAAAATCATGCGTGAAGTAATATTTCCAAGCTTTCCAATTGAGTTTAAAGAAATCAAAAAAGGAAATCTGATGAAAAATGAATTCTTTGAAGTACGCGCATTCCCTCTCAAACACGAAATCGCGTGCTACGGGTTTGTATTCAAGGAAGCTGATAAGAAAGGGGAATTTAATAGGGCAAAAGCTGAAAGCTTAGGAATACCTCCAGGACCATTATACTCAAAACTTGTTAATGGGGAGAAAGTGAAAGTCGGTACAAAAACATTTACTCAAAAAGATGTGATGGATTATACAAAAAAACGCGAGGGAAGAAAAATTGTTCTTGTCGCGGACACACGCCCTGTGAAAGAAACTATCGCAGAGGCAAGGGGCGCTGCGCTTCTTGTTCATGAAGCAACATTCCTTGATAAACAAAAAGAAAAAGCAATTGAAGCACTGCACAGCACTGCAAAAGAAGCGGGGGAAATTGCTAAAAAAGCAAAAGTAAGGAAACTCGCACTCTTCCACTTCAGCGCGCGCAACACTGAAGAAACCGAAATACTTGAAGAAGCGAAAAAGGAATTTGCGAATGTGATTGTCTCAAAGGAACTTGAGACGATTATTTTATAAGAAAAAGAACACACTAATTATAGATAATTCTGTTAATCAGAGCACATAAGTGCCAACAAAAAAAGATTTTATTAGATGCGGTTTCCTTTGCATACCCTTCATCTTAGATCTGACAAGTGGGGCAAATTCTCTTTTATTTCTTGCCTGATGTGCAATCAACTTAACATTTTTCAGATACTTCCATACTTCTTCATCAGGATGTGAATTACCCCGCACTAAAGTGCGGGGCTTCTTAATAGCGCGTTTAGAACGCGCTGAGTGTTGTTTGATGAATGTCAAATTGATTTCGTACGTACTCTTTTGTTGTTTGTAAATCGACTGAACCCACGCTTCTATAGAATTTTCCTTTGCTCCAGAAATGCCCTGCCCAATATCGTTTGCGCATGTTGGGGTGTTTTTTGAAAAACTCATACGATGACCTGCCTTTGAGCAACTGCGTTGCTTTTGCCAAACTGATGCTTGGCTTCACGTGCACGACCATGTGCACGTGGTCTGGCATGACTGCCAATTCTTCGATTTGCATTTCATGTTCTGCAGCTATCTGCTGCAAAATATTTTCCATGTCCTCTTTGTGTGACTCTTTGCCTAAAACGTTAAATCTATATTT
>DYDN01000050.1 GCA_020717885.1 Candidatus Forterrea sp. | reverse complement strand
CAAATGAACTGAGATTATTAAATGTTGCTACAATCAACAGAATTATCTATAATTCCAATAGGAAAAGGGATACCAAATGACGCCCAATTAATACTCCCAATTACAAGCGGGCCAATTAGAACACCCGCGACAATGTATGCTAGGAGCGTGGGCTGTTTTAATTTTCGAAGAAGCGCACTCACAATCGCCGCGACAACAATAATCTCGGCTATGTGAACAAAAAGCAATAAAGCATCCAAAACCAATCACTTCAATGCCAAAAATAAGGGTTTTCTTGGTTAAAAAGATTTCTGGGGGAGAAGAAACTACTTGAGAGGCCTTGCAAGAGTTGCCCCGTCCTTATTATCCACAACCCCTATCCCTAGCGCTTTGAGTTTATCGCGTAACTCATCACTCTTCTTCCAATCCTTATGCTTTCTTGCGAGGTTTCTCGCAAGCAGGAGCGCTTGCTGTTCCTCAGTAAGTTCAAAGTACTTTTCAGTGAAATCCAGTACGGCAAGAACCGAGTTAATTTTCTTTAAGAATTCAAGGGCTTCACTTGCTGCGCTAGTCCCAATTTCGCCCTCATCAATTAATTTATTTATTTTTTTCACAAAGTCAAAAATGTGTTTCATTCCTTCAGGAACATTCAAATCATTATCCATTCCATCAGTGAACCCATCAAGCGCTTTATTCACAAGCGGCGCGATTGAATCATTTGATTTCTTTTCCTTAATTTCGCGCAAGCGGGAAATAAAGTTCTGCAACCCATCAAGTGTTTTTTGTGCATCCTTTACCGCATTAAGAGAAAAATTTAATTGCTGGCGATAATCAGTATTAAGGAAAACATATCTAACCGCCATTGGATTAAAGCCTTTTGAAGTTAATTCGCGAAGAGTATAAAAATTCCCCAAGGATTTTGACATTTTCTTTCCATCCACAAGCAAGTGCTCGGTGTGGAGCCAATAATTAACAAATTTCTTTCCTGTAACGGCTTCGCTCTGCGCTATCTCATTCTCGTGGTGAGGAAATTTATTATCTACTCCCCCAGTGTGAATATCAAAAGTCTCTCCAAGGTTCTTCATACTCATTGCACTGCACTCAATATGCCACCCTGGCCTCCCTCTCCCAAGAGAGGTATCCCAATACACGGGACCGTCATTTTCATCCCAAGCTTTCCATAAAGCAAAATCCCCCACGCCTTCCTTTTCATACTCATCCTGTTTTACTCTCGCCCCTTCCTTTAATTTCTTGGCATCAATTCCTGCGAGTTTCCCATAATTCTTGAATTTTTTTATTGAAAAATAAATACAACCATCATCGCCCTTATACGCAATCCCCTTATCCAAAAGTTTTTCCACTAGTTTAACCATTTCCGGAATATAATCAGTTGCCGGAGTATAAATTTCCGCTGGAAGAATGTTTAGTGCTTTAACATCATCTAAAAATGCTTTCTTGAATTCTTGTGTATATTCCGCTAGCGGAACTTTCTTGCTCATTGCGCCCTTAATTGTCTTATCATCAACATCAGTAAAATTCATTACTTGTTTTACTTTATATCCCTTGAATAGAAGATAACGTTTGAGCAAATCTTCCCAAGTGGTGCACTTTAGATTACCAATGTGAACATAAGTGTAAACAGTTGGTCCGCAAGTATAAAGCCCGACAAAATCCTTTTTTATTGATTTAAATTCCTCAAGCTTGTTGCCGAACGAATTAAAGAGTTTTAGTACCATAAATAAAACCATTAATAATGTAAACCGAGTTCCTTTCTCATCTTAAATTATATTGTTTGTTTAACTCAGCAACATACGCAATAATTATTTCAGCACTTCTATTATGCCCTGCAATAGAATCAGTGTCATTTGAAGAAGCAAAACTTGCCACAATCTTTCTTTCATGACGGGCTTCAACTTCAAGACTAGTAATAAACTTGGCCACAGATGATTTACTTGAAGTCGAACGTAATGAGCACTTGAATTTAGCACGCATCTCGGCTTTTACTCTGTCAAATTCCCTCGCAAACGCTTCTTTCTCTAGCCTAGCCGTACGAAACTTAACTATATTGGCAAGACGAGACCGAACAGCGAATTCAGGAAATCTCCATGTGCGCGCCCTTATTCCATTTCCCAAAGGCAACTCCAATTGCCCCCTCTTCTTACCATTCCCATTTGGTTTTCCATTAGCGGGGGTTGATGCTGCCATATAAGTAAAAGTAGCTGACGGAGTATTTAAGGGTTTTTGGGGCTAAAAAGTGCGGGTTAATTTGGAAACAAAATTAAGTTACTTAATCAGAATCATAATCTTCTTCAGCGTCTGAGTTCTCTTCGGAATCTTCTTCCTCTTCCCCCATCTCAAACGTCTTACTTTCAATTAGTTTTAGAACCCCTTTCTTATCAGCCACAATAGTGTACTCTAAGTTACATTCAGGGCAGGGAATAGCGTCCCCCTCTTCCATATCATCAATAGGGACCTCAAAGCGCGCTTTACATCCAGAGCATAACTTCTTCATAATACCACAATGAATTTCCTCACATTTTCCTTTATAAATGTTTCCAAAAAAGCCAAAGGTTATGTAGTAGTAAGGGGTTTTTTTGGGATTGCGAATGGCAAAAGAACTAACTAAAACAAGAAAAGAAACGCACTTTAGAAGATTCTTGCTATTAAACCAACAATAAAAGCGCTTGTAAGCATATTTAAAATGAGCAAAATTATCCAATTAACAACTAATTTCCCACCACTAATGCCTGAAAGCACTTTAAGCATCTTATATGAAGCAACAATCCATCCAAGAGTGAGGATAATTGAAACTATTACTCCAATTAACGCAAGAACATTAATAGGAAAAACTGTCACAAGGCCATAGAAAATTGAAATAATTGCCATGATTATGTTAGTTGCAAGTGTAAGTGTCCAAAGTCTTCCTGTAGCTACAGCGCTTTGTGTAAACCCTTTCTCGCTAAGCCCCTTTCTCTTCCTTGAGTGAACAAAAACAAAGAACCAAACGAATACAGTTAGTATGAACCACTGCACAATATTCGCAATGAACAGGTATAATCCGGAGAACAAATTACCGGAGGAAGAATAATAACCAATAATTGCAAGAAAAATTCCGGCAAGAATTACAACTAGCCAAGGAGAGTACCCCTCAGAATCAGAAACAACTTTTTTGAAGACCTCAGTAGGATGGAATAATACACTCAACACCACAAAATCACAACCAACTAACTCCTATCATTAGAAAAAAACTCATATATAAAGGTACTGCGGGGGCGAATTTTGGGGGTTAAAAATTTCAAAGTTCTTTTTTCATTAAATAATTATCCACATATTTTCCATTCAAGCGGGAAGCTTTTTTTAGGTGGCCATATTCCTCAAATCCGAGTTTTGCATACAAATCAATCGCGGGTTTGTTCTTTGAATCAACCGCAAGGAGAACAAGATTCCTATCACTTGGGAGCTGCTTTAGAACATACTTCATTAATTCAGTACCAATTTTATGTCTCCTATCCCTTGGCTCCACAATAAGCGAAGTGACTTCTACCCTGTGATTGTGTAAACCTTTTCCAAAAACAATTTTTACATGAGCTATAATCTTCCCATTTTTTATTGCAACAAATCTTTTGTCCCTGCGCCGATTCGTCATTTTAATTTTTTTCTGAACGGAGGATTTTTTCCAGTGAGGAAAAAGCGCATGAAGTTCCTCAATAGTGTTAAGGTTAGTATCCGCGAGCTCCTTAAACTCAATTCCTTCCAATAAACCACCAAAAATTATTTCTACTTTCCCCGCGAAGTCAAAGAAAAACAAATCAATTACTGCGGGCGCCTACCCCACATATCAGTAATTCTTTTTCTCTCGCTCTTATCCTTTGAGTCCCGCACTTTATTACTTGTGTGCGTCCTTGAAACATCAATCAAAAAATTGTTGTGAATAATATCTCTTCCAATCAAAACGGAATACGGCATTCCCTCGCGGTCCTCAATATTCACCCCCTTCTTGAACTTTTTTCCTTTAACAATAATCACTGCCTCCGCAATTGCTCTCCTTAGATAACCGCGCGAGGATGAAGCGCTCTTTACGCGAACACTAGAAACAATCGGACCAATACCAGCTTTTGCCGCGGTCTTAACATCAATACTTGTACGAGTAGCACCAGTATCAAATAGAGCCCTTTTCTTTACAATACCCTTTTTGCCCCTAATATGAACAATTTCAACAAGCCCAATTACTTTCTTTGATTTAACCAAAATTACCACACTGCCATGATAAGGAAATCCGCATTATTAAGGCTATTGTTGGATGGTTGAAAAGCAACCAAATGCAAAAAAAGAAACTCTTTTATGCTCTTGCCCATCATATGCGCTTTAGTGAACCAATGGATATACTCGTAATTGCGGAGAAGAAGGGAGTAGCAAACCCTATTGTTGATGCCTTGCGGGAAAAGGGCGCACATGCTGAGTATTTGCGTGTATCAAAAATTACGCTTGTAAGTAAGCAAAAAGAAACCCTAATCAAATCGCTTGGGGAGAAAATTCCTTACTACGATGCAATAATAATTCAAGTACGCGCAACGCTAGCGCCATTCATCGAACCATTACTTGAAGAGCTCCATGACCAGGAGTGTTATGTGAGCGCAAAAAAAGGAGCGTATTATAATGCGATGAACGAACCATCCCAATTTGTTACACTTGCACTCCTTGATATTCCCACGCCAAAAACACTCACTTCGGGTTCTGCTAAAAATATTGAGAAAGTGTCAACAAGAATCTCCTATCCACTAATCGCAAAGTACTTTGTTGGAAGAAAAGCACAGCAGGAAATTGTGGTTGAGACAAGCGCCGAGCTTAATCATTTCATTAAGAGCATCAGAACTGAAACGGATGGATTTATGCTCCGAGAATACTTTCCAGGGGACTCAATCTCATGCGCGGTAATTGGAAAAAAGGTTTTCGCGGTAAAAAGAAAACAAAAGGAAGGAATGGTTTCCGAGCTCTCAGCCGGAGAAACTTATAAATTAAGTGAAGAGGAACACAAAACCGCAATAACCGCTGCGCATGCGTGCGGATTTGATATTGCAAGAGTGGATCTTGCAAAAGGAAGAGTAGTGAAAATTGAGCCAATGATTCCTTGGGCGGAGTTTGACAGAATTAGTTCAGAAAGCCTTGAGGAAGCTGCGGCTACTTTTTTAATTGAGAAAGCAAGAACGAATAGGCACAAGAATAAACCAAAATATGATTTTTTGGGCTTGCGAAAAATAATTGATGGCACAAGATTTAAGGGGGTTTTGAAGTGAGAAAACAAAAAAGCCTCTTAATAATTGGTTCAAAAACATACAAAGAATCCACAATTAATTCCATGCTTGAGGAAGCGAAACAGAAGTTTGACAAAGTACTATTTGTTACCATTGATAAAATACAAATCCAAACCTCGCAAGGAAGAGCTGGATTATTTTACAAAGGAAAAAATTTACTTGAATATGATGCAATATACCCAAGAATCTCCTCGCGTGATTTCTTGCTCGGAGAAGCGATAATGAAAGCAATACAAAGCACAAACGCCTACTGTCCCGTAACACTTGAATCCTACCAAGTAACTAACCACAAATTCTTTACCTCTCAAAAACTCTCCACAAAATCAATCCCGGGAGTAACAAGCACCCTCTTCATTTCACCACGGTACGCTGATTATGCAATTGATGAAACTGGATATCCTTTTGTAATGAAATTAATTTCGGGGTTCGCAGGAAAAGGGGTTGTTCTAATTAATTCAAAAGAACAAATGGAGAGCATACTTGACGCGGTTCACTTATTTGAGGAATTTATCTCCACGCAAAAATTCATCAAGGGAAAGGATTCTGATGTCAGATGCTATGTAATTGGGGATTATGTTGTTGCGGTAAAGAGAAAATGCAAAAAAGGGGATTGGAGAGCAAATATTTCCCGCGGAGGCACGGCACACCTAATTAACCCAACTCCTGAAATGCTTGCCATCGCTAAAGGCGCTGCAAAAACACTCGGAATGGAAATGTGCGCGGTTGATTTGATGGAATACAAAAACAAATGGGTTGTGATAGAAGTAAATTTTATGCCGGGACCTTTCAAAAAGTACCTTGGAACCACAGTAATACACGAGTGGATTAGATTACTTGCAGAGAAAGCGGATGAGAAGAAAGGAAATGAGAGCGAATAAATACTAATGCAAATAATTCGCCTTAGCAACGCCAAACCGGCTTTGTTGAAAGTCTTTGTTTTTAGGGGAGAATTTTGTTGCCTTAAAA
>DYDN01000049.1 GCA_020717885.1 Candidatus Forterrea sp. | reverse complement strand
AAATAGGAGTACAAACTCCTATTTATTCCTTTATAAAGGATTTCTACAAAACCGAACCCCCAATAATGTTTACATCACTAGCAGTAACAGTCAGACACAAAGACCCAGTCCCAATATCCGCAGTTAAAGTATAAACCCCCGAATTTGAGAGAGTACCGCAGGAAGAAAGCAAGAATTCCCCAGGCACAATTGCATTAATATCACTTGGCGGGTTTACGACACTCAAACAATCAACAGAAATCTCTTTTGAAATCCTGTGAATTATGCCCAAATCGGTAGAATACTCAATTACAAAAGTACACGTGCGCTTTTGACCCTCATACCCCACACAACTACAAGAAGAAGGCAAATCCCTTATTGAAAATAATTTTTTGCTTCCAGAAATAACTTGCGAGCCCTCATAATTATTATCAACCCCATCAACAGAAACTCTACTTATTGTCATACTCTCACTAGAATTATTCTGCAAAGCTATTAACCCATTGCCAGTACCATCCGCAGCAGATTCCACAATACTAATTCCCCCAGAAGCAATATTTGTTAATTTATTTGCAGAGACGGATACCTGCTGGGCCGGCGCAATACTTGTAACAAGAAAAACCACCGCAAGTGAGATAACCACAACAACAGCAAGAATAACCAAATACTCAATCGTACCCTGCGCCCTAATCTTTGAAATAAACATACTATACTTATTGGAAATCAAGTATAAAAAACATGCTTAATCAAAAGGCGCCCAGCGAAGAGAAAGAATAATGACGACGCCCAGGGAAGGACTTGAACCTTCGACCTACCGATTAACAGTCGGGCGCTCTACCTACAGCTCCAAAGCAAATCATTCAAAGTCGACTTAACTTTGTCTGAGCTACCAGGGCGTCATCGTCTTTTTTTCGGTTTCACGCTTGTGCTGAATAAACCTGTTTCCCTTCGGGTTTTACCCGAAAACTACACTAGGCTCACTCAACTCTTCTAGGTAAATAATGTTTTTCTCTATAGGTTTATAAAAGCTTGCAAAACGCTGCCAAGGAATATGTTAATTGATTTAAAAAAAGTAAAAATATTTAAGCAAGCCTTTCCTTCGGCGGGTTATTGAGTAAGTAAATCCTAACTTGTCTTTTGAATTGCTCAAAGTATTCAGGAGGGAATGCGGCACCCGCTGCAGGGATATGCCCCCCGCCTTTTGCGTACGGAATATCAACTATCCCCGCTTTTGCGAGTAAATTACAATTCACTTTGAAGTCCTGCCTTCTAATTGAGCACTTCATTAAGTCACCGGGCTGTTCATAAACAATAATTGTTTTATCTTTGTGCTCAGTGGAGAGAATATTGCTTAACTTTGAGCTAAAGCGCGGATCAGATTTGAAGAAATATAATCCAACATCCCCATAGTACTCCGCTTTTTCTTTGAAGAGTTCTTTAAGCATCACAAGTCTTTTGTCAAATAACTTCTTCAAAGCAAAAAAATCTGTTTCAATTAAATCAGTTGGTTTTTTTGCCGAGCTGACCGCTGAGAAAAAAGTGTTTATCTTTTCAGGATACTGCGAAGTGATACACGCAATCAAGTCAGCGAGCTCATTTAACTTTCCCCTCGTAAGGCGATACTTTTTTTCCACGGACTTTAAGAAATCCTTCCACTCATCAAACGCAAAATCCCCAATTACCCCAAGCGCACAAAGCCAATCAATACCCAAAAACAAATCGTGAACAATTTTTGAGGTCGGATACTTTGAGGACTCAATATCAGAGAAACTCCTTGGCTTAATTACCATACAGCGAAAAACATTACCCCTAATCACATCTCCTTGGTGGTGATCAATTACTAAAAATGGCCCAGTCGCATTGCCAAGTTCCTCAATAATCTCCGAAACAAACCCCTCATTTAAGTCAAGGAAAATTGTTTTCTCCGGACTGAACTTTACGAAGTGCTCGTTTGGGAAACTTAATCTCTTCGAGTAGTGGTCATAGAAGAACACCTGCGATTCAACTTTACTAAAATCAAGGAACTTCTTCATCTGAACCGCGGCAGTTAACCCATCCTCATCATTATCAGAAATAATCGCAATTCTTTTGGTTTCCTTTAGGGATAAAAATGCAAGTGCTTTTTGGCGCATTTGACTAAGTCTCTCATCGCCCTTAAACTTAATAACACTCTTTGCGTGTGCCCCGCTTGTACGCTTAATCACTTTCTTTGACTTTGCTTTCCTCGCAGAAGAGCTTTTTTTCTTACCAGGCATAGTACTCGAAATACTTCAACACAAAACGAGTATATTAACCCTCTCCTAACGCAAAAGGAATTTAAACTCCTAACCGCTTAATCGATAAGGTGATATAAATGGCTTACGAACATACTAACTCAAAGGGAAATAAATATTATTTACACTCAAGGGGACACTTATTTTTCTTCTCAAAAAACCCTGCTGATGGAATAGATTTGCCTGCGGGATACAAAGTGGTTGAAAATCAGACAACTGGCTTACCGATGATAAAAAAAGAATAGTTTGATTGAAACTGCGTAGTCTATACAATCTGGATGGACTCTTGCCCTGCTTCCAAAAGGAACAGGGTTTTAAAGCCTTTTTTCCCAAAATTTGAATGAAAAGGGTGGTTATTTGGTTGCTGAAAAAGAAGTAAAAGGAGAAAAGGACGAGAGAAGCAAATTGGAAAAAGAACTATTTAGCGAGCACAAAAGCGCTTGGGAATTACTTTCTGAAGAAAAGAAAAGCGCGATGAATTACTGTGATAATTACAAAGAATTTGTTGATAATAACAAAAGCGAAAGAGAAATTGTTTCTTGGACTGAGAGACTAGCAAAGAAAAACGGATTTGTTTCAATTGAAGAAGCAACCGCTAGCACAAAAAAAATTTACGCAATTAACCACCACAAAAATATTCTTTTAGTTGAAATTGGAAAAGATGGTTTAACAAAAGGAACAAGATTTATTGGCTCACACATTGATACGCTAAGGCTTGACTTAAAACTCAGCCCGATTTACGAATCAGAGCCATTCGCAATGATTAACCTCCACTATTACGGCGGAATAAAAAAATATCACTGGCTTAACGTTCCGCTCTCAATGCACGGAGTAGTGTTCAATAAGAAAGGAGAAAAAGTGGATGTTACTCTTGGAGAGAAAGAGGACGAACCGGTATTTGTAATCTCTGATTTATTGCCGCACCTTGAGGGGGTGGAAGGAAAAGAAAAAGCTGCTAAAGATATTATTAAAGGAGAGGACCTTGATGCAATTGGAGCAACAATCCCAATTGGGGATAAAAAAGTAAAAGAAAAAATCAAAGCAACATTCCTAAAATTCTTTAATGATAAATACAAAATAACTGAAGATGATTTTGTTTCAGCAGAACTCTCGCTCTACCCTGCAATAAAAGCAAGGGATGTTGGAGTGGACGCTGGACTTGTTGGCGCTCCTGCGCATGATGATAGAGTATGCTCATACACCGCGGTAAAGGCGCTGCTTGAAAGCAAATCAGACAAAACAAGAGTTGTGCTCTTAATGGATAAGGAAGAAATCGGTAGCGTTGGAAATACTTCAATGGATTCATACTTCCTTGAGAATACGCTTGAAAGAATCGCAAAAATGCGAAAAGAGAATATTACTGGAAGAGAAATCCTTTCAAGGTCAAAGGGAATAAGCGGGGACGTAACTTCAGCGTATGATTCAAAATTCGCTGATAAGATGGATCCGACTAATATGAATAAACCAGGTTATGGTGTCGCTGTTGAGAAAGCAACAGGCAGCGGAGGAAAATACTGCGGAAGCGATGCTAACGCCGAATATGTTTCATGGATTAGGGGAATGCTTGAGGAATCAAAAATTCCTTGGCAATTTGGGGAACTTGGAAAAGTTGATCAAGGCGGAGGCGGAACAATAGCACATCTCCTTGCCAAATACAACATGAACATAGTTGACATGGGCCCCCCAGTACTTGCAATGCATTCACCATTTGAACTCGCAAGCAAAATAGATGTGTTTGCAACATACAAGGCATACAAAGCGTTCTTTGAATACAAATAATTCAAAGAACCAATTTTATTTTTCCCAAAAAAAAGAACTTGCTTTTATGATATGGAAAAAAGTGGATTCAATACTTGTGACAAACTTTCACAGCTACTGGAAGAACCCTTTTGTTAACAAGTACTTGCGAAGCGTGCACGGGTATGCCCCAAGCGAAAAATATGAAGGAATGCTTCTTTTAAGAAAAACCAAGAAACCCTTATGGATTTCTCACCCCTTTAACCATGCGCAGGCAAGAAAAGTTATTCACGGCGCAAAAGTTGTTACTTATAATGGGCGAGAGGAACTACGCGCAATCCTTCGAAAGAATTGCGGGAAAAGAATTGGGTTTGATGCACGACACACCGCGGTCTCAACACTTTCCTCACTCAAAAAACACGCCAAGGGAAGAAAATTTGTTAACATTGCACACGATATTGAAGAATTAATGGAAACAAAAAAACCCGAGGAAATTGAGAACATTAAATGCGCAGTTGAGGAAACACGCAGGGTGCTGCAAAATATTCAGTTGAGCATCCGCCCTGGGATAAGAGAAAAAGAAGTTGAAAATTTGATAAGCGATGAATTTAGAAGCAAAGGATTTGATACAGCATTTTGTATTGTAGCATTTGGGAAAAACACTTCAAATGTCCACCACGTTTCAGGGAATGAGGCGCTCTCGCGCGAAAGCCCAGTACTAATTGATGCGGGAGCAAAGTGGAAAGGATACTGCGCGGACCTCACAATTAGTTTTTGGTTTGGGGAACACGCACCAAAAAAATACAAAGAAGCAATGAAAAAAGTTCTTGAGGTTGTATCAACCACTGAAGGAAAAATGAAGGCCGGAGTAAAGGCAAAGGAACTATTTGCACTAACAACCCCACTAGGAAAAATCCCTCACGCGCTTGGACACGGACTCGGACTTGAGGTGCATGATGCCCCAAGCGGAATTGGAGAAAAGAGCAACTGGAAACTAAAGAAAAATATGGTACTTGCAATCGAACCAGGAATTTACACAAAAGAATTCGGGATAAGAGTAGAACACACATATGTGGTGCTGGAAAAAGGGACACGAAGATTATAGTTTGCCACTTTTTTGTTTAAAAATAATAATTCTGGTGTAAGAATGATAAAAGCGGTTATTTTTGATTGGAGCGGCGTTCTAGGCGACGACTTGGAAGCAACATTTGATGCATGCAATGAAGTTCTCAAAGAGAGAAAGTTACGGCAAATAACAATGACAGAATACAAAGAATATTACTCACTCCCCTGGTCAAATTTTTACAAGCCATTTGGAATAGAAATTGATTTGGCTGAAGAATATGCCATGTGGAACAGGATACTTCCAAAGCATTTGCACAAAGCAAAGCCCTATCCATTTACTAAAAAAGTATTAGAGCAAATAAAGGAGAAAAATATCGAGATTGTTGTCTTCAGTTCAAGAGCAGCTAATTCAATTGAAAAAGAAATTGCCGGCACCGGAATTGAGCCACTTATTGACAAGATTTATGACGGTCTGCACAACAAAACGAGCACTGTTGAAGATTTTATGAAATCACACAAACTTAGCAGAAAAAGTGTCATGTACATAGGCGACACTGTGCATGATATTGAGACTGCAAAGCACGCAGGAGTCATAAGCGTTGCTGTACTCAGCGGATATGATAAAAAAGAGAAACTTCTGGCAAAAAAACCGGATTACCAAGTTGAAAGCGCAACAGAAATCCCATCATTAATTGAGAAAATAAACTCAAGAAAATAAAGGTGAAACATATGCAGCTCCACGAAGCACGCGAAAAAATTCTTTCATCATTAACCAACCGACACATGTGCCTAATTGTTGGAGAGTGTGAAGTGAATTACCAAGGAAGGGCATCTTCAATTCTTCCTCTTGGGAAACGACTTGTGATAATTAAAGCAGATTCCTCGGTTTCAATACATGAGAATCGGCTCATAAGGCCGACAAATTATATGATGGATGCAAAAATCTCCTGCGAATATGGTGCCGGTGAGGAAGGGAAAAAACAACTCGTCCTTACTGCAAAGAAACTCAACCCCCATGAAACAATTACTGTAAAATTTTATTCTATTTTGGATGTGCAAAATTATGACCTTCCTGAAAGTAATGACCTTAGATTAAGCGGCTCAGAGAGAGAATTAAATGACGCATTAATGGATGACCTCTCCTTCCTCGAAGTTGGGTTAAAACCAATAAATCAGCAGCAGGTATTTCGAAAAGGGATTTGCGATATTGTGGCGGAGGACGCTAAAGGGCGGCTTGTTGTAATTGAACTCAAAAGAAAACAGGCGGATTATGCCGCGGTTTCTCAACTCAAAAGATACGCGGAGCAAGTGAATAAAATGAAGGGAATAAAGACACGCGGAATACTCCTCGCTCCAAGCATAAGGAAAAGCGCGCTTGAACTCCTAAAAAGCTATGGACTTGAATACTTTAGCTACGATTTTGAGGTTGGAGAAAGAAGCAAAATAAAGGGAATAGGAAAAACACAAATGAAAATAAATGATTTGTTTGAGTAAAGCAAAAAGCTGCTGTGTTGCATTATTCTGTTTGTTGTGGGTTTTGTTTTTTCATTGTTTGG
>DYDN01000048.1 GCA_020717885.1 Candidatus Forterrea sp. | reverse complement strand
AAGAAAAAATGGCAACAACAACAAGCCTACGGCACACGATGGGCAATAGAAACCATGTTCTCAACCATTAAACGCAGATTCGGACAACACACCCAATCAACTAAATACCACAACATGCAACACGAACAAATATACAAACTACAACTCCAAAACCAATTATTGTAACAATTAGCCCAAAAAGAACCAATTAACCAAAAACACAAACAATTACGCAACACAGCAACAAAGCCCCCTTTAAGGGTAAATTTATAAATGCTTTTTTGGGTGTTTCTGTTATACTGGTGAGTAATGAATGGGAGCAAATAAGTACATTAGGGAAGCTTTTCAAAAAGAATGGAAAGGCGTTACTGATGGTAATTATGATTATGCATTAATCATGCGGCAGCGTGGATTGGCTTATAGGAATGAAGGGGACGCGGTTGTTAAGATTGACCATCCAACTAATTTGCCTTCAGCAAGAAGCGTTGGATATAAAGCAAAGCAGGGTATTTTTGTTGCAAGAGTTAGGGTAAGAAAAGGAACTGGAACTCATCACAGACCAAAGAATAAACGAAGACCAAAGAGACAGGGGCAGGCAAAGCTCTCAAGAAAAATCAGCACACAGGCGATGGCTGAGCAAAAAGCATCAAAGAGATTTGAAAATGCTGAAGCGCTTGGCTCATACAAGATTGCTGAAGATGGTAAGTGGCATTATTTTGAAATAGTTATGGCTGATAGAACTGCCTCAACTATTGTTAATGATAAGAACCTCAAGTGGCTTGTTGACCATAAGGGAAGAGCTGAGAGAGGAAAGACTTTCATGGGAAGAGTAAATAAGGAAAACAACAAGAAGAATATGCGAAAGCACAGAGCAAAAATCGCTCTTGACCACAAGTATACGCATAATTAAATTTAGATTTGGTTAACTTGCCATTTAAGCAAAGCGGGCAATATAGTTCTCCAAAATTATAAAGGTTATATTATGGATGTTGTGTATACACAACCGCTCAAAGAGCTGTTGCAGGTAAGTACTTACTTTAAAGAAAATCTAATTGTACTCGTTGCTAATGAAAAAGACGAGAAAGTTGCTAAAACTAATGATTTAATTCCGTGCTACATTGTTACGGAGAATATTTCTCAGTCTGATTTGCAAAAGCTCTCCTCAAAGAAAAGGGCGGTTGTTGGCGGAAGCATTTTGGCTAATGAGTTTGCAGTTAAGATTAAAGCGGATTATTTGCTCCAGCCAAGCAACACAAAACAATTCTTTGACCTTGGGCTCGCAAAAAAACTTTCTGATAATGGCACAACGGTTGTATTAATGTTTGAGGAATTACTCAAAGCGAATTCATTTGAGCGTCACCAGTACTGGAAAAATTATATTGAACTCGTAAGATACTGTAAATTAAAGAAAACAAAGTTCCTTGTTGCAAGTGGAACAAAAGACCCGTTACTCTTAAGACCAAGAAAAACTAGGGAAGCGCTTGCGGTACTACTTGGACTTCCGCAGGAAATTGCGAGAGCGTACATTGAGGAAGAGGTGAAAGTTAAATGAGCGCCATGAAAATTACAAAGCAGAAAAAAACAATTACTCCTCTCTCAAAGCGCGAGCGTAAGCGCTATATTCTATTTGAAGTGCTTAATGCTGAAGTAACTGAAAAGGATTTTTACTTCGGATTCTGGATTGACCTCTTGAGTTTCTTTGGCTCAAAAGGCTTAGCGGAAATTAATCCAAAAGTTGTTCTATTCAAGGGAAATAAAGCGATTGTTAAGTGCGCGCGCGGAAAAGAAAATGAATTAATCGCAGGAACCGCTTTCATTGAGAAGATTAGGAACAAGAAAATCATTTTAGTTCCAGTTCTAACATCTGGCACTGTTAAAACACTCAAGGAATATGCGAAGATTGAATGAGTTTCTCGCTTTTGAACGAATTTGCCCTCTTTTTCACCCATCCAAAAAACCTTTTTAAACATTTTTATTGGGTATTATGTTGTATTGGATGAGAGAAAGCAGCGCCAAACGGAGGCGTTTTTTTAGCGATTTCTTTTTAAGGTTTAAGTTAAGGAAGATAATAGTTTTGGCATATGAGTGCTAATTGAAGAGAGTTAAGGTATTGGTGATTTTATGTATCCTGTTCAGCAATCAAAAGTTCCAGCGTATGATAAGGCGGCTACAATGTTTTCTCCTGATGGGAGACTCTACCAGGTAGAATATGCTTCAAAGATAGTTGAACAAGGAAGCACTGGTGTTGGAGTAGTTTATGCCGAAGGGATAGTTCTTGCAGCTGATAAGAGTATTACAAGTAAAATGATTATTCCTGATTCAATTGAAAAAATATTTAAAATTGATAATAATATCGGCGTTGTCTCAGCAGGACTTGTTGGAGATGCAAGAAGATTAGTTGGTATCGCACGAAGACAGGCGCAAGACAACAAAATGGTTTTCTCTGAAAATATTCAAGTAGAAACTATGGCAAAAGAAATCGCTGAAACTAAACAAGCATTTACTCAATACGGCGGACTAAGACCATTTGGTGTTGCGTTTATTATAGGCGGATTTGATGAGAATGGCCCAAAGCTATTCGAAACCGAGCCAAGCGGAGCGCTTGCAGAATACAAAGCGGTTGCGGTTGGAAGAAACAAGGACAAAGCAATGGAAGTGTTCGAAAAAGAATTCAAGGAAGGTTTATCTTTGAGCGATGCAATTAATATGGTCTATAAAGCGCTAGAGAAAAGTATGCCTGAGAAAGAAAAAATTAGTATCGCAAGGGTAGAGTTTGCGGTTATTGATAAAGAAGGTTTTAGGCATTTGAGCGATAGAGAATTTAAGGCAGCATTCAAGTAGTGTCAAAATATTATATTAATCAACTCACAGTCCTCGCAAACCAAGGTTTGCGGGACCAGTTAAGCTTTGCTTAACTTGGTCCTGGGAAGGTCAAAAGAAAAAAACCGGGGCATTTAATTTACAGTTAGGAAAAATAAAGAAGGAAAATATATGGTTAGAGTAGAGGACGCTGTTGTTGCGCGCCTGGAAAAATTCGGTCATAAATTTGAGATACTGGTTGACCCAAACCTCGCGATGGCGGTAAAACATGGAAAAGATGTTCCGCTTGCTGATTTAATGGCGATTGAGCGAGTTTTCAAAGACCCTAAGATTGGGGACGAGCAGAGCCCTGAAACACTAAAGAAAAGTTTTCAAACTACTGACCTCAAAGAAATTGTAAATAAAATCATTCGAGATGGAGAAGTGCAATTAACCACTGAGCAAAGAAGAGCAATGACTGAACGAAAACGCCTTGAAATAATTCAATTCATTTCACGTAACGCAATTAATCCGCAGACGAAAACCCCTCATCCTCCGCAGAGAATTGAGAATGCTATGGAGCAGGAAAGAATTCATATTGATCCGTTTAAGAGTGTTGAAGAGCAGGTAAATGATATAGTGAAAATTATTCGCAAGTTAATGCCAATGTCAATGGAAAAAATTGATTTCGCAGTAAAAGTTCCTGCGCAGTACGCGGGGAGATGCTCAAGCATCATCCACAAATATGAAATGAAGAAAGAAGAGTGGCTTAATGACGGCTCACTCGCGGCAGAGTTTTTGCTTCCAGCAGGCTCAAAGCAGGATTTGATGAATGAACTCAACGCGGTAACGCACGGGGAAATAATTGTAAAGATAATTGGGGTGGGGCAGTAATTTTAATTTAATGAAAAATTGAGAAATTAGAAAGATTATTTTTAATGAAGGTGAATAAATGAAGAGAATTGTAATACCTGGTGAGATGGTATCTGACCAGAGAAAAAGACTCGGGGGCAATGTATTTGTCTCTGACGGAAAAATATATTCCAAAGTACTTGGAATAAGCGATGAGTCCGATGAGAAAGCATCGGTGATTCCTCTTGAGGGAAAGTATTTTCCGCAGGCGGAGGATGTGGTAATGGGAGTAGTGTCAAGGGTAGTGTTCGCCGGTTACGGCATAAACATTAATTCTTTCACTGAGTCCTTTATTCCGCGCTCAGCAATGAGAGAGGACCTAAGAGTAGGCGACCTTGTTTCATCAAAAATATCGTATGTGAACGAGTTAAGAGAAGCCGAACTTGGTTTTCCAAGAAGAATGTTCGGGGGAGACGTAATTGAAGTTACTCCTGTTAGAACACCAAGGCTCATAGGAAAGAACGGCTCAATGCTTGAGCTACTAAAACAGGGCACTGGTGCCGACATAATAGTGGGAAAGAATGGGAGAGTTTGGGCGAGAAACGGAAATCTTGATCTCTTAAGAAAAGTTGTCATGTTCATAAATGACAATTCATACAAAAGCAATTTGACAAACTCAGTAGAGGCGTTCTTCAAAGCGGAAGGAATCCAAATCAATATTGCCCCTAAGGGAGAAAAAACAAATAATGCAGCTGAAGAGAGCGAAGTGCTTGAAGCAAATGCAGAAGAAAGCGAAGTACTCGGGGGAGCCGAGTCAGAAGAATTAAACTAACATCAAAGGACAACTATGGTTGTCCTTTGATAGCTATCGAAAGACCGCGGTCTTTTGATATAATTGAAGGTGAATGAAATGACTGAAGAAAAAATACCGGATTACAAAAAAGATAAGAAGAGAGTAGACGGAAGAAAAATGGATGAGCTAAGACCAATCAGCATAAAAGTTGGGGTATTACCTAACGCTGATGGCTCTGCTTACCTAGAGTGGGGGCAGAACAAAGTTTATGCCGCTGTTTATGGGCCAAGAGAGGCACTTCCTAAGCACACACAAAATCCTTACAAGGCTGTTGTGAAAGTGACTTATAGGATGGCAACTTTCTCCGTTCCAGAAAGAAAACAGCCCAGACCAAATAGAAGAGATATGGAAATATCAAAGGTTTTAGGAGAAGCACTAACAAAAGTGATTTTCACTGAACAATTTCCTAACACAGAAATAGGTGTGTATGTTGAGGTTGTTGACTCAAACGCGGGCTCAAGAGTTGCCTGCTTAACTGCAGCTTCATGCGCTCTTGCTAACGCAGGAATCCCAATGAAGGATTTAGTTGCGGCAACAGGAATTGGAAAAGCATTTGGCGAATTAATCGTTGATTTGAATAAGGACGAAGAAGACGCGCCTGATGCGGTTGATATTCCGTTTGGAATAATGCCAAATTCAGGAGAAATAGTTCTTCTACAGATGGATGGATTACTCACAAAAGAAGAGTGGGCTAAACTCGTTCCGTTAGGGATGAAAGCATGCGCGGATGTGTATGCGGTTCAAAAGAAAGCTTTGCAGGAAAAGTTCTCACTATCAGAGGTTTCAGAAAAAAATGTTGAAGCCGTTGTGGAAGCTAAAGTAAAGCAGGAAAAAGCTGATACTAAAACAGAAAAGAAAGACCAAGCAGACAAGAAGTCTGCGGGTAGCGTAAAACCAGGGGTTTTACAGCAAGTTAAAGCAAAGAAGGTGAGAAAATGAGACAAACTGTTCTTGAAAACGACGTGTCAAAAATAACTGAACTTGCTAAGCAAGGAAAGAGACTTGATGGAAGAGCGCTTGATGAAATGCGTGACTTCACTCTTGAACTTGGACTATGCGAGAACGCAGAAGGTTCAGCAAAAATTAGACTCGGTCAGACTGAGGTCTTAGCAGGAATAAAAATGGGTGTGGATAAACCTTACCCCGATTCTCCTGACGAGGGCGCAATCTCTGTGGGCGCGGAATTACTTCCACTAGCTCACTCAGAGTACGAAGCAGGCCCTCCTTCATTTGATGAAATTGAAGTAGCAAGAGTAGTAGATAGAGGAATTAGAGAAAGTAAAGCAATTGATTTTGCTTCCCTTTGTATTAAAGAGGGTGAAGCGGTTTGGGTTGCTTTCATGGATTTCTATGCGATAAATGCTGACGGCAATTTATTTGACGCAGGCTCTATTGCAGGACTTGCATCTTTCTTGAGTGCAAAAGTTCCTAAACTTAATGACAAGAACAAAATCATTAAGCACGAATATAGCGGAAAGCTTGAGATGAAGAGAATGCCTCTACTAACAACATTCGTAAAAGTCGGCGGAAAAATAATGGTTGACCCAACGTATGTTGAAGAAAAAGCTGCGGAAGCAAGATTCTCAGTTTCTACAACCGAAGACGGCTATATGGCCGCAATGCAAAAAGGAATGGGCGGGTCATTCAATGTAGAAGAAGTAAACTACATGATAGACAAGGCATTCATAATAGGCGCAGAAACAAGAAAGAAATTGATTAAGCAGATGAAGCAGTAAAAGTTTTAGAAGTGGGGGCGCTAACTCGCGCCTTCATTTTTCTGTTTTTTTTATTTTATATTTATTTGTGTGGCTTTTGCGTATTATATCTTTTTTTTGCGTAATTTCCAAATAAGTTTTGTTTCTTTGGAGAATCTGGTTTTAATCGGTTAATGTATCCTTCACCTACCTTTTTTCTGCCGTCAGTAGCTGCAAACCCAAACCAGTTTTTAATCATATTTCTTTTGTAAGGCAGAGTGCTGTGTTGCGTAATTGTTTGTGTTTTTGGTTAATTGGTTCTTTTTGGGCTAATTGTTACAATAATTGGTTTTGGAGTTGTAGTTTGTATATTTGTTCGTGTTGCATGTTGTGGTATTTAGTTGATTGGGTGTGTTGTCCGAATCTGCGTTTAATGGTTGAGAACATGGTTTCTATTGCCCATCGTGTGCCGTAGGCTTGTTGTTGTTGCCATTTTTTCTTA
>DYDN01000001.1 GCA_020717885.1 Candidatus Forterrea sp. | reverse complement strand
AACACTAAAGCTATGCCAAAAATGTTCCATTATTTAAGAGATTAGCTATTACAATTCATCAGGAAACCACCTCAATTGGTTCTCCAAACCCCAATAACCTAAACACTATTGGGGCATAAAAAAGCCCCTTTACAAACAAAAACACGGACTTTCAACAAAGCCCTCGCAATGAGAAGAATTAAACCGGAAGCTTTTCTTTTTCGTAATTGCGAATAAACTGCTTTATCCATGAGCAAGCCAAATGCGCCTGCGAAAAGAACCACTAAAAAAATACTTAAGAAGAACTCTAAGCCGAGCATTGAGAAGAGCAGGTAAAGGAAATACGCGCTAACTGCAACAGCCGAGCCGTGAGCGAAGTGCACGAATTTATTTGTCGAGTAAATTAACGAGAACCCCGAAGCCACAAGCGCATAAATCGCGCCCGCAATAAGGCCATTCATTAAGAGCTGCAATACTAGCGACATTTCAACACCAAAACTCTACAAAACAACTGCTTTTCAATACTTAAAAATAACCCCCCTCCAAAAAAGCCCCTCCCGCGCAACCCTTAAATAAAGATTTTGCCCAAATCTAGCGGGATATTTTAATGTGGGTTGCACATTTCAAGGTTTGGCACAAAAACAGTCCGCTGCTAATGTTATGCGACAAGTATGATATGCACGCGGTTTCGCAGTATCTTAACAATTTTGAAGAAGACGGAGTGCCTAAAATAATGCGAGTGGCTACTTTTTGGGGGAAAGACAAAGAAAAGGTTATTGAGGAAGTGTCTAAAGAACCCAGAGTTAAAGTTATTCACCGCGAGGGAGACCAATTGTTTTTTACCCAGGACGCGATAAGGTCCTTTCACACCATGGTTTCTGACAGAAATATTTTCTTTTTAGAACCAATTCTTGAGGAAAAGGGTTTCCAGTGGTGGACAATAGGAAGCAACAAAAAAGAAAATCTTTTGGAGTTTTATGAAAAAGTAAACTCAAAAAAAGATTTCGCAACTATTGAACTTTTGAGCATAAAGAAAAGGAAATATAACATATTCTTCCAGCCCAAGCTGAATGAATCTGATGCAATTGGATTTAACTGGTGGAAAAAAGCGGTTGAAGCAGGGTATTATGAATACCCAAGAAGAATAAGCCTCAGTGAATTAAGCAAGAAACTAGGAATTCCATTCAGCACACTAAAAGACCATTTACGCAAAACAGAGCGCGCCCTAATGAAAGAACTTGCCAAAAGCGCCTGATTCCGCTATATAGCGGGCAATTATTAACTTCTTTGCAGGCAGGATTTAATAAAGGTGAAATTATGAAAGCAAAGTTTATTGGGCACGCAACAGTAAAGATAGACAACCTAATGGTTGATCCGTGGATTAAAGAAATACCCCAATTCGGGATGAAACCCCCCACAGAACTATCTGACTCTGACAAGAACCTTGAGGTTTTGTGTATAACACACAGCCACCTTGACCATTTATTCGGTGTTGAAGAACTGGCACTTGAGAAAAAAGCAACTATTGTTTGCAACTTTGATATGGCAATGGAATTTGCACAAAAGGGCATAGCAATTAATCCTTTAAACATAGGGGGCACTATAAGCCAAAACGGGTGGAAAATCACGATGACTTTTGCAACCCATTCAGCTACTTCAAACCCTTCGGGGTTTATACTTCAAAAAGAAGGAATAACTATTTACCATGCGGGAGATACGGGCTTGTTTGGAGACATGAAACTAATTGGCGAACAATACCCAATCGACTACGCTTTTTTGCCCATAGAAGGGGTATTCACGATGAATGCCACTCAAGCAGTTGAAGCCGCAAAACTGCTAAAGGCAAAAAATATTATTCCAATCCATTACAATACCTTCGATGCTATAAAAGCAAACGCAAACGCGTTCAAAGACGCCCTCAAAAAAGCTGGAATCAACTGCATAATCCTAAATCCCGGGCAAGAGATTGAATTAAAGAAGTAACTAATATTATTTAATAGTATTTTGCGTGAGTCTTATGGAGCCTACAATTGAGCAAATAAAAAAGATGCTTGACTCACACAAATGGATACATGAAGAGGCAAAAGCTTCAATACAATTTATGGACCATTGGAAGACTTGCCACTTTGAAGCGTCCCGCACGTATAAGAAAGAATTTTACACTATGAATGTCTACTCATTCGAAGGAGATTACTGTTTTGAGCAAAAACCAGCAGACGAATCAATAAAAATGTTTGAGCACTTCCTGCAAGCATGGACTGAGAATAAACAGCACCTGCTCTCACAAAGGAAGAAATTTGATGGAGTTTCAATTGAGATTGAAAGACTATATAATGAGTCACTAAAAGACGGCTTCCAAAGCTTGGAAAGTAACAAAATTATTGACCTTTATAAAAAAATACACGCCCTCGGAAAAGAGTTTTATGGATATTCCATAATATCCGACAGCGCGGACGCACTGGGCACAAAGGATTTTGAAGAACACATCCCAAAGAACACAAAGATGAATCAGTCCGAGCTTGTTGTACTACTCAGCACGCCGACAGAGCACTCCAATGCGGAAAATGAATGCATAGACTTATTTGATAGCATACTAAAGTCTGTGGATGATAAATTATTGCTAAAAGCAATATCTAATAAAAACTTTGAAGAGGCATCAAAGAACAAAAAATTCATGGGGCTTCTAAAAGAGCACACCTTTAGATTCCAGTGGATGCACAACGGATTCAATAGAGCAGTACAACTTGACGAGAAATACTTCTTTAACTCAGCCTCCGACTTAATTTCTGGGAAAAATATTGACGAAATCACACTAGAGAAAAAAAGACTTGAAGAAAAACCAGTAAAGATTATCGGCCTAATTGAAGAGGCCATAAAACAGCACAAATTATCAAAAAGCCAACAGGAATTCTTTGAATTAATAAGATTCTTCTCAATTCTTCAAGATGCAAGAAAAGTATGCCTCCAAAGACTCGGACATTGTATAGGGCTTGTATTAACAAGAGCGGAGAAAGACTTTGGGGTGCCTCTTGAAGAATTATACAAATACAGAATAACGGAAATCGTTGATTTATTTCAGAAACAAAAAAGGCTTACTCAAAACGTATTAACTGAAAGATATTCTGCAGCATATGTCTCTTACCTTAAAGGCGATGAACCAAAAACCGAGTTTGTAGTTGGCAAAGAAAGCGAATTTGTTTGGAATTATTTTAAACAACAACGCGAAGAATTAACTTCCAAATCAGTCATTGAAGGAATGGTTGCATCAAGAGGAGAAGGAAAACGCAAAATAAGGGGAAGAGTAAGAATACTTTATGACCCGTCTAAAGACTATTTTGAGCAGGGGGAAATACTTGTAACAGGAATGACGCGCCCCGAATTTGTGCCACTCATGAAAAAAGCCCTTGCAATAATCACAAACGAAGGCGGAATAACCACCCACGCTGCAATAGTTTCAAGAGAACTAAAAACACCTTGCATCGTAGGAACTAAAATTGCCACTGAAGTACTAAGGACAGGAGACATGGTGGAAATAAACCTTGACAACGGGACTATTGTGAAACTACGCTAAAAATGCACAGTTCAAAGAGAAACATCATTTAAATTAAGTTAATTAGTTATTATTTATGGTGATAAAGTGCCCTTAGCAAGAAAAATTTCAAACCTTAAAACAAGCAACCTAATTGAGAATGCAAGCGGAATAACCGCAATAGGAAGGCACTCGCTGAAAGGAAAGGGAAAATCAGGATTAAGCAGAACTGGCTGGGGAAAAGCAGCATGGGCGGGAAGAAATCTCCCTAAAGGGTTCAAACTAGTGACAAGCCACGGGGACCAAATTAGGCACAGCACCACCGCAAGAATTGCCAGAAGCAACTTCAAAGGCAAAAAAGAGAGACAAATGAGATTAAGAAGCGACCTAGGATTTGGTTGCATAAAAAATCCTGAAGCAATGGTGGCTTTGGAGAAAACAAAATCGGATGCGGCTTTGCTTGCTGATTGGATTGACGGGAGAATACCCGAAACTGTGCTTGAGCGTGCGACTGTTGTTGGAGATAGAATATTAAAACGAAGTATTCCAGAAACAACTGCCCTAATAGCCGCAAAAAAGAGACCATTCCATTTAAACATTACAAGCGCATGGTTTGAAGCCGCGGTAATGAAATCTCTTGGAACAGATTACAGAGCAATAAAACCGAAAGGATCACGAGCAAAGAATAAACCTGCGCAAGGCGAAACCCTAAAAGAAACAGAAGCCATGCTTTTCTTTCACATGCCAAACGGACAAACAATAATGAAGTTCCGCGGCAGACCATTTGATGTTACAACACAGCTAAGCCAAATACTTAGGTGAGGCGAAATAAATGCAGCAAGAACTTGAAAATCTTACAAAACAACCTTGGTACCGGCAAGCAT
The DNA here is from genome assembly GCA_020717885.1 of Candidatus Forterrea sp. Lineage (GTDB taxonomy): Archaea > Iainarchaeota > Iainarchaeia > Iainarchaeales > JAAZKV01 > JAAZKV01. Next base: position 24,656 of record DYDN01000001.1, on the reverse strand, counting down.
TTACTTGGCGACCATTTATGGTTGTGGATGGCTGCTCAATAGAGGGAATGCAAAAAGGATTGGGTTTCACATACAAGACACTTGCTATTTCATTTAAACAGGACTACTGCGAACTAAACTACTTAATCGAAGACTTGGAAAGAATACCAAAAACTGTACTGGCTAATCTTGAAAAGGACAAAAATTATCTTGTTAAAAAGAAAGAACAATACGAAGGAGAGGTTTCAAAAATAAAAGACATCATTAAAACAAGCGACAGCAAGCTGACAGAATTCAATGACCCCGAATTAATTGCCTTTGCACAATCGCTTTCAGGCGCGATGGACACAACAATTGGAACAGCCCACCTTATTGAGGGTTTATCCCTAACACTTGAGAATGAACTAAGAAATATTCTTCCAAAAACACTTGAGAAAAAAGAATCAAACAAATCTTTCTCAGTGTTATCTACTCCGACAAAACAATCCTTCTTATCAGAAAGAGACGAACTCCTTTGGGAAATAAAACACGCGAGTCCTGAAAGAAAAGAGAAACTATTCAAAGAGTTTTTTGAGAAATTTTACTGGATAAACGCAAATATCGCTGAAAGCACAAAAATAACGCAAAAAGCAATAGCCCAGATGGCAGATGAGCTTAATACCTTCAAAAAACCGGATTTTTTAGAAATACAAAAGCAAAAAAAAGAACTGGCACAAAAAGTTGGATTCAAAGACAAAGAGAACAAAATCGTGAGCCTAATTGATTTTTTAACTAATTGGCAGGATGAGAGAAAAAAGAACTATCTAAAAATGGTCTATATAACCTGCAGAGCCATACTGGAAATATCCAAAAGATTTGGAATTGAAGAACGCTTATTGCAATATTTACTCCCAATAGAATTAAACGTTAATTTACTAAAAGATGGAACCCTGCTAAAAACCGCAAACGAACGCATAAATGGAGTGGTATTTATTAAAAAATTTGGAAGTGTTAAAGCAATATCTGGTAAAGAATTTAATGAATTTTATGAAGCAATGCACAAACAAACCGAAAATATTGAAACAATAAGCGGAATGGCGGCAAGCCTTGGCACCGCAACGGGCCCAGTAAAAATATGCACGACGCTTGAATCAATAAAAGAAGTTAATGAAGGCGATGTTCTAGTGGCATCAATGACTAGACCGGAATATGTTATAGCAATGAAGAAAGCAGTCGCAATAGTCACTGATGAGGGCGGAGTTACATGCCATGCAGCAATAATTTCACGAGAATTAGGACTCCCATGCATAGTTGGAACAAAAAATGCGACCCGCATCCTAAAAGACGGGTGGATAGTGCAAGTAAAAGCAAACCACGGACAAGTAATTGTAATAGAAAAGCAGTAAAATCAAAATCACTTTTGATGAGCATGGGGACGTACTCAAACCATTTGAGATAGGGCAAGTGGTGCTTAGTGGAATAAGCGGGCTTGAGGGAACCACAGGAATAATAGATTTTAACAACAGCAGGGCGATGAAAATAAAAGAAAGCACTTACATATTAAAGAACGGGCAAATAGCGCTTGTTGAGTAAAAACCCAGGATTCTTTTCTATCGCGAAAAGAGTACAGCAACCCTTTTAAAATCCAACAACCTCTTTAATTCAACATGAAAAACATTCTCTGGTTCCAAGAAATAAGCATGAATGATGTTGCTAGCGTAGGCGGAAAAGGAGCGTCCCTAGGCGAAATGGTTAATTCTAATTTTCCCGTGCCAAACGGCTTTGTTGTTACAAGCGGAGCATACTTTAAGTTCGTTGGGGACATGGGGATACAGAAAAAAATTGTGGACTCAATTGATGCAATTGATGTTGAGAACACCCAACAACTCGAAATGGTGAGCGCAAATATCCGCGAACTAATAGAAAAAACCAGAATGCCGGGGCAAATACGAACAGAAATAATGGAGAATTATAAAATATTAAGCCAAGGAGCCCCCGCACTAGTTGCAGTAAGGAGTAGCGCAACAGCAGAAGACTTGCCCGAAGCATCATTCGCAGGACAGCAGGAAACTTACTTAAATATCCAAGGAGAAAAAGAGGTTGTAGCAGCGGTACAAAAATGCTGGGCTTCCCTATTCACAGCACGCGCAGTATATTATAGAAAAAAACAAGGATTTGGAACAGAAAAAGTTGGTTTATGCGCGGTTGTGCAAAAAATGGTTGAGAGTGAAGTAAGCGGAATAATGTTTACTGCTGATCCAACGGGGGATTTAGATAAAGTAATTATTGAAGCAGGATTTGGCTTAGGAGAAACGGTTGTATCAGGAAGCATTACCCCGGATAATTATGTTGTTAATAAAACCGGCGAGAAAATTGTTTCCAAGAAAATAAATAAACAAGAATGGATGCTTATTAAAGAAGACCAAGCAAAGCAAGGCTTTGCGGGCGCCGTAAATTCGAAGAATTTACAGCGAAAACAAAATGTACGCATAAACCTTGGGCCAGGAAAAGCTTCCATGCAAAAGATGAGTGATGCAAAAATATTGGAACTGGCAAAAATAGGAAAAAAAATTGAAGCACATTACTCAAAGCCAATGGATATAGAATGGGCAATGGAACACAACGAACTATTTATTGTGCAAGCAAGACCAATCACAACACTTGAGAAAAAAGTTTTGGGGCAAGCAGTTGAGACAACACAAAAACCAATACTGGAAGGACTTGCCGCTGCGCCAGGAGTAGTAACTGGAATTGTGAAAGTCGTGCCCGAGATTGAGGATATTGAAAAAGTACAAACTGGAGATGTTTTGGTAACAAAAATGACCTCTCCCTCCTGGGTACCTGTAATGAAAAAAGCAAAAGGAATAATTACAAATGAAGGCGGAAGAACTTGTTTTGATGGGGAAACAAAGGTTTTGACTAACAAAGGGTTTATGACATTTAAACAAATACATGAACAAGGATTTAACGGGTTAGAAGTAATTTCTTTCAACAAGCAAACAATGAAAACTGAGTGGAAACCGATTATTTTCTCAATGAAAAGAAACTCCCCCACAATAACAATAAGTGTGTCCCAATCGGGGAAAATTACCCACAATACACTAACGATTACACCAGACCACAAAATGATTAATGTTAGAAATGCGGAACTCGAAGACACCCCAATACAAGAAATGCTGAGAAACAACGAAATGGTGTGTGTTGCACAACATGTTCCCGCTTTGATGGACGCCTCTGAGAAAGATAAAAAAATGGCTTATTTCTTAGGCGGGATAATGACGGACGGCTCAGTTTACCAGTCAAGAACGCATGGCGAAGTCCAATTTATACAAAAAAACACACCTGAAAAAAGAGAATTCATTGAATATATGAACGACTGTGCGAAAAGTAATTTTAATAAAGAATTTGCTATTTCAGAAAAGAAAATTTCCTCAGGGTCAATACGCGGGCACAAAGTTGAAGGCTCGGCAACAGCACACCGTTTATACTCAAAACAAATTGCGCATGAAATGAATACAGAAGAACAACAAGTTGTCCAAACACTCATTCAAGGAAGCGAAGAAATCGCATATAATTTCTTAGCAGGAGTAATAGATGGGGACGGATGCTTCCACAATAATAGGATAAATATTTATGTTTCAGAAGAAACCCTCCTTCAAGGAGTGGTTACCGCCTGCCTGAGAATTGGAACTATCCCACAAGTAACAACGAACAGAACGATTTACAATGTGCAAATAGTAGAAAAGTTGGAGAAAATACTATTATACACTAAACGAGTCAAAGGAGTTTTAAAAGAGAGAATAATACAAACAAGATTTTTTTCTGCGAATCAACTCCAAGCTTCAAGTGTACCTTACCGAGTAAAAGAAAGGGCTTTGAAAAATTTATACGTTTCAGAAAAAGAACTCCAGCTAGTTAAAGACCAAAACATAAGAAAACTTATTGATAGCGACTTGAGAATGCAAAGAGTCACCCAAATTGGAACTGAGAGTCAAGGAGAAGTATACAATATTACTATTGGCGATAATCACACCTACCTTGTCTTCACAAAAAACTTAACACCTTTAGTAGTAAACAATTGCCATGCCGCGATTGTATCACGCGAACTAGGAATACCATGCGTTGTTGGAACATCAAACGCTACCGAAACGTTAAGCGACGGACAGGAAGTAACAATTGATGGATTCACAGGAAAAGTTTACTCTGGAAAAGTAGAAATAACACACACAAAAGAAGAAATCAAAATGTTTGAAGAAGCAGAAATTGATGAACTTGAAGAAGAACTTGAAGAGGCGAGCGAACAAAAAGAAATGAGTGTTGAAGAGAAATTAAGAGTAAAAGTAATTGAAACACAATTTGGGAAACTAAAATACAAAGAAATGAATGAGGAGCAAAAAAAAGAAGAACAAAAAGAACTACTTGATGTACTAAAGGACCTTTCAATAAAAGTTAAAGTAAATGTAGCGCTCCCTGACGCCGCAGAACAAGCAGCAGCGACAAAGGCTGATGGAGTAGGACTACTACGCGCCGAACACATGATAACTTCATCAGGAATGCACCCCGCTGAATTCATTAGGCAAAACAAAGACCTTGAGCTAAAGGATGTTGTGAAAAAAGGAATACGTGTAGTTGCGGAGAAATTTAGCGGACCCGTTTGGTTTAGAACATTTGACGCACGAAGCGATGAGTACAAAGAACTCATCGGCGGGAATAAGGAACCAAAAGAAGAGAATCCAATGCTTGGGTGGCACGGAATAAGAAGAGACCTTGATGAACCAAGACTACTAAAAGCACAGCTAATGGCAATAAAGGAATTACATTCTGAAGGACTAAAGAATGTTGGAGTAATGCTACCATTTGTTGTAAGCCTTGATGAAGTACTTGGGGCGAAAAAAATCGCTGAGGAGATTGGACTGCAAAAAGAAGTTGATATTGGAGTAATGGTGGAAACCCCCGCAGCAGTATGGATAATTGATGAACTCATACCCCACATAAAATTCGTTTCATTTGGAACAAATGATTTAACACAACTAACACTAGGAATGGATAGGAATAATGAGAAAGTGCAGAAGAATTTTACTGAGCTTCATCCCGCAATATTACGACAACTTGAATATGTAATAAAAAAGTGCAAACCCGCGGGAGTAAAAACAAGCATCTGCGGACAAGCCGCAAGCAACCCAGAGATGGTGACAAAACTAATTTGGTACGGAATAGATTCTGTGTCCGCAAATATTGATGCGGTTGATGAAATAAGAAAAACCGTTATAATGGAAGAGAAAAAGAAAATACTTGAACACTATAAAAAATCTAGATAAACGGCAAAACACCCCAAAATACGCCCCCAAACCAAAACTACTTAATTATTGCGAAATAGGGTTATTTTATGCTCAAACTAGAACTAAGCGATGCAACAAAACAACTCAAGAAATTTCATGCGAAGCGGGTATTTTTACAAGTACCTGAAGGGTTGAAAACAAAAACTGAAGGAATTATTGCTGAACTTGAGGAAAAGGGATTTGAAGTTGTTACATCCATGGACCCGTGCTTTGGGGCATGTGACTTAAAACAAGATGAAGCGAAACGAATGGGGTGCGATGCAATACTACACCTAGGACACACGGAGTATGTGAAAAAAACAAGCACTCCAACGGTTTATGCTCCGCTAAAATATGAACTTGGAGAAAGATTTGAGAGAATAGTAAAAATAATTATTGAATATTTGCACGATGAGAAAATTAATGAAGTGTGCATTGTAACAACCGCGCAATTCTTGCATTATTTACCGCTTCTAAAAAAAGAACTTGAGAAAATTAAAGTGAAAGTTAGAATTGAAAAAGGAAAAAGAGTGGAAGAGGGACAGGCACTTGGATGCAATTACTCATCTGCTGAAACAAAAGCGAGTACAATAATTTACTTTGGGGACGGATTATTCCACCCGCTTGGAATACACTTTGCGACTGGAAAAAAAGTACTAATCGCTAATCCAATTGATTTACAAATACGCCCGCTTGAAGAAGAGAAGGATGCTTTTTTTAGAAAACGAATAATGTTAATTGAAAAGGCAAAAGAAGCGAATAGCTATGCAATACTTGTAACAACAAAAGAAGGACAGAATAGGGCAAGCGAAGCCGAGAGAATAAAAAAAGAACTTGAGAAAAAAGGAAAAACCGCTAGAATTTACACAATGGATTTTATTTCACAAGAAGCGCTCCTTGGAATAGAAGCGGGGGCATACATTAACACTGCATGCCCAAGGATAAGCATTGATGATTATTTGAATTACAAAAAACCGATAATTAATTATCCAGAAGTAGAGTACTTGCTTGGAAAAAAGGATTATGAAAAGTACAAATTAGAACTAATTTATTGAATAATTTGAAAAAAAGTTAAACTAACTAAAATTATTCTCTTTCTTCATCATTCACTCTTTCATCAGCGGAGAGGGTCTGAACAATTGTTCCCTTAAAATCCATCCCCCGAACTAGGTTCTTGAAATTCTCTTGGTCAGAACCATTAATGAAAAACCCTCTTATTTTGCTTCGGTCAAGTATTGCTGCAGCATGCGCATCAACAAAAGAGTGCCCGCCGGGCTTTGATGCCTGCGCTTTTAAGAGAGAAACCATCTTCACATGAGTTAGCTCTTTGTACATTTTCGCGTTAGGCTCTTTTGCAGGGTCAGCAGAGTAAATCCCGTCAACATTACTCAAATTAATAAAATCCGCGCCCAAGAGTTCTGCAATAATTGCCCCAACAGCATCGGTGGTCTGACCAGGGGTGGTCCCTCCAAACACAGGGGTCTTGTTCAAAAGCAATGTTCTCTCCGCTTCTTTTGGGTCAGTAAGCACGCCCTTCCAAGCGTTCTCTACCCCATAAGTAAAAAACAACGCATTTGTTTTGCAAATAGAAATACCAACCTCATCAAGCTCAAAATTATTCGCACCAAGCGCTTTTGCCCCAGCCTGATACACTCTTGCAACTCTTCCTCCGCCAACAACAATAACAAACTGAAAACCTTCGCGAATTAATTCATTTAAAATCTCACAGAACTTCGCAATCTCGGGCGCGCGAAGCTTCTCATTAAAGAAAACACTCCCCCCCACACTCAAAACAAAAGTTCTTTTGCTTGAGGAATATCCTTGCTGAGAGTATGAAGTTGAGGGGGCGGAATTTGGTCCTAATGAAGCATATGGATCATTTTGGGTTTGGGAAGAAGATTCAGCTTTTGGTGTTCCATCAAACTTTTCAAACAAATCAAACATCTATTCACCAGCCTTATTTATTCCCAAAATTAATGCCAAATCCAAAGCTTTTAAAGATAACCAAACCGAAGATATATACTTTAGGGAGTTTAAATACCTTACTCCTTGGGCATGAAACAAAACAAAGAAAGATGATTTTATGGCTGGAGCACCACACCACGTACTTGAAGAAGTGAATGAGGCGGACATGGCGGTATTCAAGAAAAAACTCAAAATGCTTGAGGCTATTAGAGGAAGACACACTGAACTAATCACCCAGTACATCCCCCCCGGAACTGATAGAAGCACAGTAATGAATACACTAAGCGAAGAAATTAACCAAAGCGGGAACATCAAAAGCCCAAGCACAAGAAAAAACGTTCAAGGGGCACTGCGCAAAATAATTGGATTCTTAAAGAACATTAACTTTAAACTCCCCCCAACTGGACTAGTGGTATTTGCTGGAAACATTAGCGAAAGCGAAGGAAGAAGCGACATTAGATTATTCACAGTAACACCAGTAAGACCATTAAAAGTAAAACTCTACTGGTGCGACTCGGCATTTCACATTGACCACTTAAAGGAAATGATGGCGCCAAATGATTTCTACGCAATAATGGTGATTGACAAGAATGAGGCAACTGTTGGGCAACTTGTTGGAAAAAAATATGAAATCCTCGGGCACTTCACATCAATGGTGCCAGGAAAATCAAGAGCAGGAGGACAATCCTCACAGAGATTTGAAAGATTAAGAGAAGAAGCAATGCAGGATTTTTTTAAAAAATCCGCGGAGAAATTTAATTCATACTTTGAGCCATACATACCAAGAATACGCGGAGTACTAATCGGCGGACCAGGAATGACAAAGAACTATTTCATGGAGAAAAAAGTGTTACATCACGAACTTGAAAAAAGAGTAATCGGAGTAATTGATACTGCATATACTGATGAGGGAGGGGTTCGCGAACTCGTGCAAAAAAGCCAGGAACTTTTAAAAGATTCGGAATTAGTAAAAGAAAGACAAATACTTGACAAGTTCCTTGGGGAAGTTGCCCGCGACGGACTTGCGACTTACGGACAAGCAGAAGTTGAAAAAGCGCTGGATGATAGAAGAGCGAATGTACTAATAATCTCTGAAGATATTCCTTGGATTGTTTTTAGAAAATACTGCGAACACTGCGAAAACTCGGAGATAGAAATTGTGAAAGAACCTGAAACATTTGAAGAATCAAAAATGAGATGCACAAAATGTGATTCAAGAGTAGAAACACTCGAAGAAATAAGCTACCTTGATTATATGATTGATCGGGCAAAGGAATGCGGAGCGACGGTGCGTGTAATTAGCACCGAGACAAACGAAGGAAAACAATTCTATGATGGGTTTGGCGGACTTGCTGCACTGCTAAGGTATAAAGTTTAGTAACTAAAGAACAAGGTTTTGACATTTATAGTTTCTGGGATAAATCTTGATGATGAATATGAGTGAATACTTAACAACAACCCCCGCACTAAAAGGCAGGGTAAAGCAAAGATACGCTGATTTTATTGTAGAAGAAGTACTTACTGACGGGTATGTGTGCAAGGCACAGAGATTCAATAAAAGTTGGGAAGAAAGAGAACAACGCGAAATGAAAGTTCCAGAGCGAAAAGATGAAGAACACTTACTCCTTGACATGGAAAAAATAAATACTGATTCATCCGCCGCAATGGCAATAATCTCACGCGGGCTAAATGTAAGCAAAAAAAGAATTGGGTACGCTGGACTAAAGGACAAGCGCGCAATAACCTGCCAAAGAATTAGTATCTATATGCCTGATGCGGGGCTGGTTGAAAGATTTGGGGTAAAGGGAATTGAAATACGAAATCCTATTTGGAATAATAAACGCGTGGAACTTGGGGAACTAAAGGGAAATCAATTTATAATAACTATTAGGGAAATCGCACAGAGCGAGGAAGAAATCCGCAAGATTGTTGAGGAATTTGGAAGAGAGGCGAACGAGGTTGGCTTGCCGAATTTTTATGGAAACCAAAGATTTGGAGGAAAAAGGCAAATCACACACAGGGTTGGAAAACTATTACTCCTTGGAAAGTTTGAAGAGGCTGTAATGCTCTACCTCACTGACACATATGAAGAAGAAAAAGAAGAAATAAAGCAGGCGAGAATAAATCTTGCGAAAACAAGGGACTACAAAAAAGCGCTGCGGGAATTCCCAATGGAAACAAGGGCAGAGAAAGCAATGCTAAATCACTTAGTAAACTACCCAAATGATTTTGCAGGAGCATTTACTGAGCTCCCTGAAAAAATGAGATACTTATTCACTCATGCAGTACAAAGCGATATTTTTAACAAAATACTAACAAAGAGAATTACAAAATACGGGGCAAAGGCGCTTGAAAAAATAGACGGGGATGTGCTTGTTAATGGAGTACCCGCAATAATACTCCCGGGATTTGAAAGTGTTTACGCAGAAGGAGAGGCCGGAGAAATTGAGCGCGAAGTAATGAAAAATGAGGAACTTACATTTGAAAGTTTTAAGACAAATAAATTAAGCGAACTCTCAAGCAAGGGCGAGAGAAAAGAAATTGTTCTTCGTGCGGAGAACTTTAAACTTGAAAAAATTGAAGATGATATTTTTAACGAAGGAAAAAAAGTGCTTGTAATATCATTCTTCCTTTCAAAAGGAAATTATGCAACAACTGTGCTGAGGGAATTACTCAAAGAAGAAATATTCTAAACTTTGCAGGAACAAAGCCAATACAAAAAAATAATTACTCAACCCAATCAGAGTAATCATAAATTTTTGAATTGGTATCGCGCAGCCACTTAACAACACTCATCCTCAAATAGCCCGAAATATATTTTTTTGGCTGAGGAGCGCAGGAATCTGATTTTAGAATCACATAATCTCCGCGGTCAACAACATTAAAACCAGTCAAATCGACACCAGTTTTATCATATAGCACAATATTTCCGCCACCAGAAACAAACTCTTTCCAGGAGTGAATATCCACAAGGCACTCAGCAACAATTCCCTTATCATAAAAGAAAACCCACTTATCGCTTGCAACACGGCACTGCTTCACAAAATCATCGGCAGGAGTATTAAACTCTGAAATAAAATAGGGTTTTGTAAAAACCCCGTAGAACACAGCAACAAACGCAAAACCAAATACTATAAGGAAAAACAATCTTATTTTCTTATTATGATTTGATGCCTTTGCCGCATTAAACGCAAGCACTGGAACTAAAATCCCCATAAACCGTGTTTCTTTTACCGCAGCGAAAATAAACATCAATGCGGCAAGCACGCCTAATTGAATTTTTGCACTTGAAAGAAGCTTTTTTATGTTAACTGCAAAAAGTGAGATTACAAAAAGCGCTAAAATAAATATTTGTTCAATTGAAAATGGCTGCGCCGCACCTTTATTCAAAACATTCAACACGGAGGATTCATAAATACTAAAAAATGGGTTTCCGGAGTAAAGATAATTAAAAATCATCCAGGGAATCCAAAGCAATACAAGAAGAGCAAGCATAATTGCAATTCTCTTCGGGTTTTTTCTCTCATGCCAGAACAAAACTAACCCGAAGATAAGGAAATTGTATCGAGAAAGTGTAGCAAGAGCAAAAAATGCACCTTTCTTTACTGGCCCCTTTACTGCAAGCGCGAGCATTAAGAAACCAACCGCAAGCAAGTCGGAACCGAAGTTAAAATTAAAGAGAATTGCGGGAAACAAAAACGCGAATAACGCGAAGATCCCTTGGTTAAGTTCTTTTTTGTGGGCAGAGTAAAGCAAAATTACTGCGGCAAAATAAACAATGCATGCGAATGCGGTTGTGATTAATATTGAGTAATCCTGCGCACCAAAAATACAGTTAAGAAAAGAGGGGAGAGGGGGGCGAATAAACTCAAAATATATCTGGTTGCCGCAAAACCACTTTCCGCCAAAAACATACGCAACTTTATCCCAATGAACAAACGCTATGTGGAATAGTTGTAGGGAAATAAAGAGAACAAATGATATTACTAGCCACTTAAGCTCAATCGCTTTTGCAATGAACAGCTCAACTGAAAACTTTCCTTTCTTTTTGGGCACATGCTTCATTAGAAACCAACCGCTTAAACGCAACCAAGTTTTTTAGCAAGAACCTCTTTTGGCTGAAGAGAATCAATTCTCTCCCCATCAATAACAAGGGTCCCGGGTTTATCCACACCATATTTAACTTCAAGTATTTTTATGAATTCATATGTTGGCCAATTGTAGGGGAAATTAAATGCTCTAAATGAGTTACAATCCTTTAAATCAAAGAGCTGTGCACCAATAACCCCGCACTCTTCTTCACAGGATTTATCTTCCGCATAAAAGAACAATACTGGTTTTGTATTAAAATCACAATACTCTCTCGCCCTTAAAAAACTCCTAAACAAAATCATGTTTGTGAGAAGATAATTTCTTTTTACTGAATAAAATTCAGTTGTGTTAAATGAGTTCTCCTTAAATGTTGAGAGCTGTGCCTCAAAAATACTTGCACTCTTTGAGAGATTCGCTATCCCCTGCTGAACAATCGTGCAATAAACTTCCTTGTTATTAACATCAAAATCCGCAAAAGATGATTGGAGCTCATTCTCAAGAACAAACTGATTTATCTCGCTGTTAAACTGTTTAGCTTTTGCATCATCCGCAACGGAAACTGAGAAGAACCCCACAAGGATTATTGCAATTGTTGCAATCATTGCAGCTAAGTAGACACTCTTCGCCATTTTGCTTTCACCCCGAAAATTTCCTTAAAATACCCTTGAGAGTAGATAAAACTAATGAAATAAGGGTATATAAAAATAAGTATTAGAAGCGGAACAAAATCAGAAAGTTTTGGCTTATACTTAGCTGTTTTAAAGCAGAGCCAAAAATACGCCGCAACACAAATGTAGGTTATTATGAAAAAAAGTACTGATGGAGGAATGGGGGATTGAATGAATCCAACTGAAACCGAGCCGCCAAGAGAAAGATACGTTGCGGCAATATTAAGGAAGATTAAAATATCCCTAAAAGAGAAAATGATTAATCTTAAAAGTACTGCAATTATCAGCACTTGGGTGAAAAAAAGAAACGGCATCATAAAGAATCCAAAATCGGGATTCTTTTTGTTAAAAATTAACTGCCTGTACCTTATGAAATTAAACGCCGCGCCGCGGTACCACCTATCGCGCTGAATAAAAAGATTTTTTATTGTCGCAGGAACGTCAGTAAGAACAAGAGCCTCATGACAATTAGCTATATTCATTCCGTGCTTTTTCATGCGCAAACCAAACTCCATATCCTCGGCAAGGTTACCTGCCTCAAAACTCCCCACTACATCAAAAACTTCTCTTCTAAAAATCGTGAGCGGACCAGGAACAACATAGCTTGAACCTATTGAAGAGAGCAAAGTGTTGTGCAGGCCAAATCCCAAAAGATATTCAAGAAATTGAATTTTTTGCAAAAGAGTTTTTTTCTTGTCAGGAAGAACAAGACACGTCACCGCAGCAATTTTTTTGTCCCAAAAGTACCCCATCATTTTCATTAAGGCTTCTTTTTCAGGGTAAGAATCAGAATCAATCAGCGCAATATATTTTGCACCCGCTTTTTTTATTCCGGTGCTTAATGCGGCTGCTTTACCAGCATTCTTTTCATGCTTAAGAAGAATTATTCCTTTTGTTTTCTCCAAAATCTCGCGAGTACCATCAGTGCTGCAGTCATCAACCACAATAATTTGAACTTTTTTTGGATACTTCATTTCTTTTATTGATTTAAGACACTTTGTGATTGTATTTAGAGAATTATAAACTGGAACTACTACTGCTATTGAAGGAAAATTTTTTGGTTTACGGGCAACACCAAAATCTTTTTTGTTAAGGTAAAGCATGAAATAAAGAAATAAGTTGAAAAGGAAGAGCGCATTAAATGCAACAACTAACATAATCGGGTGCCAGGAAAAACTTGCAGCAAGCACAATCAAAAGCAACGCCACAAGAAAAAACAAAAGCAAACCGCGGTCGCGCGAGCTAAGCGTCATTATTTCGGACATTAAGAGAAATTGCTACAAAAAGAGGATAAAAGGCTTTTGGGTCGATTGAAAAGCAAAATAAATAAGGTATTTTTGGGACGAAAAAATGTGCTTTCTTACTTAGAAGGATTTACAGCATTTATTTTCTCATTAATTATTGCAAGGGTGGTGTCAAAATTAGGGAAAATATTTTTTATTACTAAATAATTCAGTGTAGAATTTAATCTTCCGCTCTGCGCAAAAATATCTGCCCTATTTGTGTAAAGAACAACCTTGTTTTCATTACTCGGGCGCAAATTTATTTTAACCGCCGAGGACTCTCCCAAAATCGCAAGACACTCTTCTTTTGAAATATCCCTACTTTGCAAAAGATTGCCGTCATTTGTAAGACAATTCTTTATATCGCCAAAAACATCAACAACTTGGGTAACCACAACTGTTCTTTTGTGGTTAGAGTTAAATGCAACTAACCAGAGATTCATCGAATTAACTGTCCACGGGTCAGTGTTCCCATCAAGAAGAGCCACTGAAACCACAAAATTATTTGAATCCTTTACTAAGTTAAAGAACTCGGTCGGAGTATAATCATTTGAGTAGTAAGGAACATCATTAACCGCAAAGGAAAAACGGTATTGGTTAGGCAAGAAAACAATGAAAACCCATGCAACGACAACCAAAAACACGGCTATTGCGCCCAAAAAAAGTACTTTCTTTCCAAAGCCCGCCTCGTGCGACTTTCGCCCTGGACCACTTGCTTTAGCGTACTCAAGACCCTTATCCGCAAACGACCTTGGCTGAATAATTCCTTTACCAAGAACTCTCCTTGTTTCTTTTGAATCTTGTGCCTGCTTCATGCAAAAAAGTGGATACAAAAAGAATAAAAATATGCCCATATGGCGCGCAAAAAGCCAGGCTGAATAATTGTTAATAATTAATACAAACTAAATGCCTGCGGCTGAATTCAACAAAAAAAAATCATTAAAAAAAACAAAAAAAGAAAAGGGGAATTACTTCCCCTTCTCTTTTGTAATTAAACTATTTAAATTAGACCGTCAAGAGCTGAGATCAATTGCTGAGCAGCAACTCCTGTGTCTGAAGCTGTCCATCCAGCAACTACTATACTGCCGTTGTCAAGAACAGCTGAAACGTAATCTCCGCTGCTTGTCAATCTAGCTTCTAGAGTCTGTGCATCAACCATCAAGGATTTTGCAACCTTAGTGTTAGCCATCCATCCACCAACAAGTATAGCTTTACCGCTAATGAATTCTGAGTCTGCTTTCACTATGTTTGAAACCTTTGTTACTGCAACCCCAGTTGTAGCGCCTGAGATAGCGTCAACAGTTACATTGCCTTTGGTCTCATTAACAGCAACTCCGGTGTATTTTACTCCACCAGTTGTAGTTGTTGATGTGCCTGTTGAGCCCAAGTATGCTTCGAGCTTTCGCACTTCTTCAGGAACTGTTAGTGTGAACTTTGAGTTGTCTGAAACAACCAATGTTCCATCCTGAGTCAACGCTTCTTTGAAGTACTCTGATCCGCCCCTAATTGCGTGAGTCCAACCGAAATAGTTAGCATCCATTGTTGGTGCTGGTATTGTCGCGTTAGTCTCGTTCTTTAGAGATTCATAGTTCCAAACAGTAGCTGTGTCGCCTGTTCTTACATAGAGGTCAACAAATTTACTTGTTAGACTATCGTTGTTATCGTAGTATCTCAAGTGCGCTGGCACGTACTTTGTAGAGCTGTATGCACCAAGGTTATTATCCATCAAGGTAGTCATAAAGTCTACTGTGTTTGGAGCATAGTGTGTTGTGCCCCTTGCTGTACCTAGAACGTTTGAGTCTATGAACACCAACTTTGGAACTGATGACGCAACTGCTTTGTTGTATAGATAGAAGGTATTAGCACCTAATACTAATCCAGCACTCTCGTCAGACTGGTCAACAACCAATAGATAGTTTACATCCACTTCTGTTCCTGATCCGTCTTTTATTCCAAGGTCAATCTGTGCGTTCTGTGGCAAGTTGTTTACATCAACAACGCTATTGTACCGGAAGTTGCTGTCAGCTCCAACTACCCTTGACCATGTAGCTCCTGATCTAGTTTCTGCTGTAGTGTAATCTCCCTTAATGTAGTACACTTCAACATATCCGTTTAAGTTTCTATCCAACCAGAACGTGTAATCCTGACCGGAGATTGAAGTAATTCTTGGCTTGTTATAATCCAAATCAAACTGCTTGTAGAATGGAACTTTAATTGTTGTTCCTTTCAAATCAGCGTATTGGATACCGCCGCCGTCAATTGTTGACACGTCACCAATTAATACTTCTGTTGATGGCTTTGTCTGGAAACCAGCAAACTTTATTTTTGCAAAGTCGTTAGGAAGAACTACTTCTTCTCCAACCTTCAAAACATGTTTTGAAGTATCGGAAGCTGATCCAGCAGTCTTATCATATTTCCACTGATTCTTCAAGCTGATTTTTGTCAAATTGTTTCCACTTTTTTCGAAAACAACTTCCCATGGCTGCTTTGAGTCAACTGAGCTGTCTCCAGTGTATGGGAACCCGTGACCATCCCTTAGTTCAAGTCTTTCTGTGCCCATTCTTACTGTAGCAGTGTACTTGTTAGCTGCAAGGTTTAATCCTGCTGATGTTACATACACGTTGTCTCCGAAGTAGCTTGAGCCGAACTCATCCTTCAAGTTGTATGCAGTTGAAGGAGCTTTCTGCACGTACTTCTTTACTATGCCATCAATCTTCAAAGCCCACTTAGCTTCGTAATTATTGTTTCCTGTTCCAGTCTGAACCAAATCAACCAATTCTACTATCATTGCCTTTCCAGCGTAAGCTGTAGCAGGAGTAACAGTGATTGACTGCCCAACTTGTAATTCAGTAGGGGTTGTATCAGCGTACATTACGATTCTCTTCTCTGATGCGCCTATCTCATCGAGCTTGTAAATTTTGCCCAAGAAAGGTATCTGTACATCATAGTACGAGTTACCATCAAGCTGGGTCTTATCCACGTTGATTGGGATTCCGCTTCCTAAATTAACATTGTAGAAAATTTTCCCTTTGTCAATCGAAGCGTAGAGTTCTCCAGCAGCGTATTTTGAAGAGGATTTCTCTCCCTGGAAGTCAACGTCCATTACTGCATTCAAATCTTCGCTTACCGAAGTAGTTGAATAGGAAGTTGAGTTCCACTTCACTTTAGCTGAAGGATTGTTTACCAAGCCAGGCATTTTTGTGTTTGTCACAGTCATTGCGTTTAACTTGCTTTCCTGTGATGTGAAATCAGCGTAGGTTTCGAATGTCTCTCCTGCGCCGCTTGTTGTGCTAGTTCCGCCAACAGTTATATTAACTGTCTTTGTTCCTGAGCCAGCAACTGGTATTGTAGCCATTTGTGCTACTTTAGCGGCTATGTTTCCTGCCCAGATAACATCTGCAGGCTGTCCGATTGTTCCAACAACGATGTCGACAACTGGTGCGCCTGTAGTTGCATCTATGATCAAGCTTTTTTGTGTCAACTTAGTGGACAAGTTCTCAAATGCTCCAGCCATAACTGCTGGTGCGAGAGCTGATCCAACCAAAGCTGCGCCTAATCCGATCGCAACTATTTTTTTTATGTTCAGTCCTTTCATTCGTTTTTCACCTCATAACGAAAAATAATTCCTTTATGCTTTAGCTACGCCGCCAACAATGCGGCTAGGCTAAGCTATAAGGCATGACTACTAGTTACGTCTTTGCCTTTAAAAGGTTTCCCTTGGCGAAACGAAGCGCTTTACGTCAATTGGGCCCATCAAGGGAAAAAATACGCCAATACCAGAAAACCCTTACGTCAATTGACTAATAGGAGTGGTTCTTCTGAGTGAAAGGCATACTGACGGAAAAGGAGATTCTTTGCCAAAAAAGAGGGGTTTGTGAGAGGAATAAAGGGTTTTACCTCAAAAGAAATCGTGAAGGAAATGTATTCGTTGATTGTCAATGACGAAAAAAGTTTGATTCAGAATTGTACTACAAAGATTTAGTTAATCTGAGTTAGCCTACCGCCCTTAATTATATTAAAGTAATAATAGTAGTAGTTAGCTGTGAAATTCTTAGGGGTATAGTACCAAGTTATAGTGGGCAACGTAAATTAAGAGTAGATTTCTTTGTAGAACTTATCCACTTCTGCCTTAGTCATCTTCTTTGAAAAGTAATCAGCGTACTTTTGGAAAATATCTGAGAGCGAAACAAGTCCTTCTTGGAACTCGTACTGGGAAAACTCTATTTTTGAGGGCTTAATTACCTCAATTGAAGTAGGGCCGTAGTAAAAAAGGAACATTACTAGCGCAGGGAAATCCTTTACTGTAAGAGTTACTTCAACAAAAGAGGCATACATCTCACCCTCCTCAATAATTGGCGCATTATTCAATCCGTAGATAGTGAATTTTTCTTCTTTCTTCAATGCTTCTCCAATCTTATCCAAGTGTTTTTTTAGTAAATTCTCTTCAACTGCGCGCAGTTCAATCATTGCGCGAAGTTTTATTTTAAATTTATCCTCTTCGCTAATCTTTTTTCTCTTCTGAAGCTCATCAATAATATCCTGCCTCAATCTATACCTTGTGGGGTAACCCTCTTTGAGAACGAGACTAAGTTTCAGCATCTGCTTTAATTCAACGCCGAGCTTATCGTAAGGAAGGTTGAGTTGCTTGTGAAGCTCCTCCTCGGTTTTTGGCTCGGAGAGCAACAATAGTGCAATCTTTTTTTGCTCATCAGAAAACTTCGGCATGCCATCACAGAAATAAACACGCACTCTTCAATTTAAAAACCTGTTTTTGGTGCAATGGCTTTAAAAAAACTATAATGCAATAATTCTGCATGAGCATAGTGATTTTGGACCTCTTCAGCGACTTTGCGAAAGGAATAAACTTTAACCAACCTGTAACGGACGCCACAAACATCGGACTAAGCCTAGTAGGCAACCCAACAGTACTAATAATTGCAATCGTGCTCATCGCGGCAACAATATTTCTTTTCTTCTTCCTAAAAAAAATAATCACTAACAGCATACTCGGCGGAATCATTTGGTTTGTGAGCATCTACATTTTCCACGTACAACTCCCCCTCGTCCCAAGCTTTGTTATCTCGGTACTCTTCGGACCCGCGGGAATAGGGGCGATGCTTCTCCTCAAATTCTTTGGACTTTTAGTTTAAATGAAAATGTTTGTCCAAGCAAAAACATTCTTTAATTCTTTGCTATGGGAATAAGTTATGGAACTAAATGAAAGCACAAAACTTGCCGCGGTGCGAGAAGAACTTATTGCGCATGCGAAAGCTCATGCCCTCTACAAGAATGTGACTGATACAAACGGGCATATTGTTTTTGGCAGAGGGGAAGAAACCGCAAAAATACTTTTCATCGGAGAGGCGCCGGGGTTTAGCGAGAATGAAAAAGGAAAACCATTTGTCGGGAGAAGCGGTTCTTTGCTTGAAGAATGGGTAAAGGATATGGAACTGGGAAAAGAGGATTACGCAATAATGAATGTTGTGCCAATAATTCCACTAAGCGAAGAGAAGAAGATTCGGCCACCAACACAACAAGAAATTGATTACTTCTTACCCCTCACAATGAAAATGATTAACGCAATTAACCCTGAATTAATTGTTCTTCTTGGAAAAAGTGCGGCGCGCGCGTTCGGGCTTGAAGCGATGCGCGTTGGAGAGACACGAGAACACTTAGGAAAAAAAATGCACTTTCTTTACCACCCCGCGTACCATTTGAGAAACGGTAGAAAGGGTTTAGAGGAACTTGTGAAACTCAAATCACTACTAAATGAAAAAAAAGATAAGAAGAAACAAACTAGTTTAGGAAATTTTTAATTATTGTTTGAGGTCTTACTTCACCTTACGTAACTCAAACCATTCTCTGATTTCTCTTCTTCAATTGCGGGCTCAAGAGTACTGTTTAATTCTTTAAACGCTTTCTCAATTGTCTTTGCTTCTTTTTCTATGCTCTTCATTTTTGTTCCAAAACCAAAGCGCTTTGAGAGGAGCTCAATTATTTGCTTTGCGCTCCCATGATCCCCGTAAACGAGCTGCGGGTTTGTTTCGCCCATTAAGCATGCTCCTTTTATCCCGTGCAATCTTGCAACACCAACTAATAATCCTGCCGCGCCAGAAATTAGTCCTTCCTTCTTATCCTCTTTTGCACCAAGTTTCTTCCAAGTCTCAAGCGAAACATCATCAATCGCAGCAACAATTACCTCGGGTTTTTTGTTTAATCTATTATCCCCTACATTAATTCCAGCAAGAGTAATTATTTCATTTACTCCAATGCTTTTGAAAAATCCAACAAGCGTTTCTGAAAATTCATAATGCTCGTGTGAAGAACTTATTTTAAAATCAAGAGCGGGCTGAATTGGACCTGCAAGGAAAAGAAAATCTTTTCCCTTAAAATTCAAATGAAAAACATCATCCTTAATTAAAGAAATTTTTGAATCTTTAGTGTGAACACTTGGAGGAAAAGAATCTGATAATACTTCTGCCATTCTTTCGGTCTTTAGCTGCTTAAGCATATAATCAACCGCGATTTTGCCAACTAAACCAATACCGGGCAAGCCGACAATTAATACAGCGTCCTTGAATTGAACCTTCTTTAGAACAAGAATCTTTGTGGGCATAAAAGAATACCTAATGAAAAGGAATAAAAAGCTCTGGTAAAGTTTTGGGGGGGTAATTTTGAAGCACGCCTTGACTGGCTAAATTCATTAAAAAAATTACTTCTTCTCTGCGCGCTTAAACTCAAAAGTTGCCCCAAGTTTCTTTGCTTTTACTTCAGCGGCATTCATTGCGGAAGTTATAATCTTATCAGCTTCCTTAAATGTTAAACCAGCACAAGCAACATTATACGCCCCCCCGCCCGCGTAAGTAATTCCGCAGCCCTTAATACCTTCGGCGGAACCAATAATTTCCTTTACGTCAGAAAGACCATTTGAGGACAGAGATTTAACTTTCAACAGCCCCGAAAGCTCTTTCTTTGAAACAACAATATTCTTCTCAATCATTTCTTTTACAGGGGCAATCCATTCCTTTGCGAGTTCCTTTGAAGGATCATACCCAAGAGCGATTTTTTCAAATGCATCAGAAAGAGTTCCCTTCTCCTGCATTAGTGGCTCCGCAACCGCAGCCCAAACTTCATTAAATGGTTTTCCAGTTTGTTTTGCAAGAACCTCAATTAATTTTTCTTCGCGGTTAATTTGCTTAAACTGCGAAAGAACCTGCCTCTCTCTCATCGGATTTACTCCAGCAAACGAGAGATCAATTTGGCGCTTCTCAATATCAACATTCAGTACCTTTGCAACGCGAACCTGATTAATTTTAACAAAATTTCTAATATTTTTTACCCAAGAGCTTGAAACATTACTAATGTGAACAAACCCGCGCGCGTTCTTATACTCAAGCAAATCAACAAACGCACCATAATCAAGTATCTGTGAAACCTTCACAACAACAAAATCATCTCTAGCGGGGTATTCCATATTATCAACAAAGAAAAAGTCCTCAAAAACCCTTAAAAAAGTGCCTCAATCGAAGAATTGTCCAATATTTTGAGAAATAAAAAATAACTCGAAGATTACTTCTCTTCCGCAATCTTCCTCGAAATAAATAACTTCGCAATCTTTGCGGGAAGCTCAACAACTTGACCACTTTTAAAAGGCCCATACTCTTTCATATCCGTCCCAACAAAAGTAGGAACATCTTTTATTATTGAAACGCGAACAGCCTCGCTCTCCCGCCTCTCCTTTTCGCCAAAAAGTGATTCGTAAATAGAGTAATGCTCCTCAAGGTTGCGCAAAAGTTTTTTGAATGTCTCCTTCTCCTGACTCGCCATCTTCTCCCCATCAACTTCCTTTGTGTGAGAAGAAATGAGCGCCTTATTCAAAAGTTTTTTTTCACGCATCAAGAATATTTCCTCAATCACACGCTTAAGATTAGTGAACTCCCTTGCATCAGAAGCTGAGAATTCCTTTAAAGAAGCAAGATACTTTTTCTTCTCAACCGCAACAAACTCTTCAAGAGAATCAATAAAATCCCCATCAACCTCAACTAATTTAGAAGTGTTCTTCTCAAGGCGATGAATACGCCTCAATTCGTCATAATCAATTCTCATACCCCAAACCCAAAATAAACACGAACGAACTACTTAAAAACTTCGCCCTAAAGCAAAAGAAAAAAACCAATTGGGGCTTATGCAGAAGAAGTTACTGCCTAAGAACCGCCGCGCCCTTACCAATTAAGAAAATCGCGGCGAACAGAGGCAAAACTTCATCCACGCCCTCGTACGGGCCGAACTCTTTTCCCATCAACGAGAACTTTGGGGCTTTGATTACATGCACCTTCACACCCTCGGAAGAGAATTTCTCATCAAACACAACCGCGTCAATAAATGGATCAAAATCTTTAAGTTTCTCAAGAGGAATTGTTCTTGCAATCATCCCCGTGTCACCATGAAGGGTTTCAGGTACACGAATAATTTTACTCAAATCAACACTAGTCTGTCTATCAATCGGGGAACGCTGCACTTTGAGAACTTCATTAAGCACATTCTTCCAAAACTCGGAACTTTTCTTACCATCAAGACGAGGAAGGAGACCCTTGTCAAAAGAATCAAATAATTTCTTTTTATCAGCAGTAAGAAGAGCAAGTTTTTTTGGCGGAGCGCCACAAACTTTCGCGATTACTTTTGAATCGTTCTCAAAATAAGTTTTTATTCCAGAAAGGAGACGCTTCTGCCACAACCCTTTCGCATTTTTTACAAGCGGACCATAGTGTTTTTTAAAGTCGAACCCCAGCTTCTCAAAATCCAAATTGTGGCCAGTAAGATAATCAACAAGTTCGATTCTTGCTTGCTTATTGAGATGCTTTATGCTCTCAGAACGCAAGTGAACATGAAAACCCGCTTTGCCTGAAAAATTAATTTTTAATTCGCTAGCAGGGAAACCAAAGTCGTTTTCTATAAAATCAATTAAACGGAATACCTGTTTCTTTGCTTCCTCAAGGTGACGAGGTTCAAACCACTGCACGCCATTAATCTCCTCAACTTCAAGCCCAAGCTCATCAGCATCAAATTCGTAAATAATATCCGCGCCAATTAATTCTTTGGCGGTTGTTGGAGTGCGGGCAGGAAAACTATAATACGCATTTGAGTAAGAAAAGAAAAGCGGGGCGCTCTCGCGCAAAAATGAGTTCATTTCCCCTTCAGAGGAAAAGGACATATTTCTATTCGCAATCTTTTTCTTAAACAAGCCAAAACCAAATTCTCTGTGATTTACCTCTGGAACTGAAACAATTTTGTTTTTTTGATAAAACGAGGCAAAATTCTTATGCAGGAATAATGCTTCTTTGGAATTTTGCTCAGGATACATCTTTTCCCACCGCCACATCTTTTTTTATGTTCCTCATTCGATTGCTCACACGAAGTTTTGAGATATAATACTGAACCGGGTGACGACCGCGACACTCTTTTACACATGCGGGAGTGGCGAGAGCGTATTCCTCAATTTTTTTGTGCCCAGGGGGAGAAAGATCCTTGTCAAAAATTCTATTAACGTGGTACTCCGCAATATTCTTATCAAAATCAGGGCTCTTTGCAAGCAGGGAGAGTAATTCTGTTTTTGACATCCCGAGTTTGTAAAGGAAAGACACAAGCGCAAGACGCGCAAAATAACTTAATTTCTTACCCGCGAGCTGTTCAGTGTAAAGCGCGCTCATACAAGGCGGGAAAAGATTCGGATCAATTTTACCAAGCATCTTCGCATCAAAATTCTTCTTCTCAATTACAACAAGCTGCGAATCAATGCTCTTTGAGAGCGACAAAAGCTCCTTTGGTATTTGGATTTTATCAATCGGAAGAGAAGAAAATACTTTTGCATAAGCGACTTCGGAAATGAAACGCGCAAAATCATTTTCTGTTAAAAGAACTTTTCCCTTTATAAGAGGCTTATTCATTAGTTTTGTTTCTGGATCAACAAAATATACTCCAAGATAAGTAAGCAAGGGAACTTCAGCAAAAAAACCATCTTCTTCAGAAAGAGAATAATTAATTTTCAAATCGTCAGCCAGCTCAAGCATCAAATCTTTTGATTTCTGCGCATCAATTAATTCCAAGAAAACATTCTTCTGAATCATTTTTGAAAATTTCTCGCGCATATTTGAGGCACGCATTAGTGAAACAAACATTTTTGCTATTGGAAAAGCAATTAATTCTGTCTCGTATAAATCATTTGAAGCATTAATCGGATCAAAACTATAGTTTGCGCTAGAGAATGCCTTTGACACCATCAGCGCCGCACGCTTAATCGCACTCTCAGGAAGCTTGTTCATGTCAATATTAATTTGCTTTAAGTAATTTCTCGCAGTTTGGGAAAAAGGGAATTTTTGAGCAAAAACAAGCTTCTCCATGAATAACACTCCTTTGGAAAGCATTAAATAAATAAGGGAAGCACATTGCTGGGAAAAGAAATAAGCAAACGAGGTGGCGCTGATAGGATGCACGCAGTCCTAAAGTATCATATGCGCTAAATAGAAAACAATTCTGCTTGGGCCAATTGCGTATGATACTCGCATTGCGGAGTCATTCTTCAATTCTATTGTGATTTGTTTCTCATTCTCAGCCTGCTTCACAATATTTTGGAGGAAATTGAGTGAGAATTTTGCGGTAACTTCTTTCTTTGAGGCGATGTGTGATACTTTTGTTACTTCCGCATCCATTACACCATGCGAGCCCTTCGCCTCAACAAAGAACTTTCCTTCAGAAACCTTCAACACAATACTACTTCCAAAAAGTGAAGCATCCTTTAGAATTTCTTTTAATGAAATTGCGAGGAGTTCTACCTTTGCCTCATACTCAAGCGCAGGAACTTTTGGGTCCTCATCAGGAACATCAATCAAAGGTAAGCGAAAATTTCTTTTTATCTCTGATTCGAAACGAACTTTTAACTCTGCATCTGAAATATCAAGAATCATTTTATCATTTGGCATAACGCGCGAAAGGATTTTTGTTAGCTCTGTCAAATCAACCCCGACAAAATTCGGTTCAATCATATATTTGTCAAAACATTTTTTGTCAACAAAATAATCCACAAGAACTACTTGGCTTGGGTCAATTGCTTTAAAGAAAATTCCTTTATCAGAGAAACGAAAATTTCCTTCCGGAACAAACGCGGAGATTGATTCCACTGCTGAGCGGAAAAAAGAAGTGTTTTTTAGTTCAAGCATATCTGCACCCGTTAAACAATAAAAGCAAATGAATATTTAATAATTGGCTTACGAGCGGCGGTGTAGAAATCCTATTGGATTTCTAGGTAAAGCCAAATTTTTATGATTCGTCCGATGTGTTCAATATTGTATGCTAGTGCTTTGATTGTCACAGTTTTT
>DYDN01000047.1 GCA_020717885.1 Candidatus Forterrea sp. | reverse complement strand
TTTAAGGCAACAAAATTCTCCCCTAAAAACAAAGACTTTCAACAAAGCCCATTGCGAGTATTGCTCTTTTGATTTTCTTTGAATCAATGATTCTTCTTTTCTTCGGCGCGGATGTGAAAACAATTAATTTAATTAAAGTGGAGAAGGGTTTGGAATTCTTTGGCGCAATAATTACTCCGCTTCAGGTTGTGATTATTGTTACTTCAATAGTTCTCTTGGCACTCCTATTCGTTTTCATGAAGAAAACAAGGTTGGGTAAAGCAATGCGCGCGGTTTCTGATAATAAAGATGTTGCGGAGATAATGGGTATTTCCTCGAGCAAAATTTTTGCTTGGAGTTTTGTTATTGGTTCCGCTGTTGCAGGGATTGCCGGGATTCTAATTGGTCTTGAGCAGAACCTTGAGCCCACCATGGGCACAAACTTAATGATTAAGGGTTTCACTGGCGCAATTATTGGCGGGGTTGGAAGTGTCCCTGGGGCCATACTCGGGTCATTCCTTTTGGGTCTCGCTGAGAATTTTGGGATATGGTTCCTTCCAAGCGGTTATAAGGACGCGATTGCATTTGTAATATTATTCATTTTCCTAATCTTCAGACCGCAGGGGATTTTAGGAATAAAAAAACAGGGAGATAAGCAAGCTGGAGCATAAATTGGTGTTGTAAATGATTGAAGCATACTTAATTCACTTAGCAATTCTTGTCGGGATTTATATTATTCTCTCAATCTCGCTCCAATTGAGCATGGGCTTTACTGGTTTGTTTAACTTCGGTCACATCGCGTTTTATTGCACGGGCGCATATGTTTCCGCTCTTTTGGCGCTGAATGGTTTTCCTTTTTGGATTGCAATTATTGCGGCAGGATTAATTTCCGCAGTGTTTGGTATTGTGCTCGCATTTCCAACAAATAAACTCAAAGGGGATTATCTTGCGCTTGCAACCCTTGGTTTTTCATTTGTAATATATGCAATTGCACTTAATTGGGTTGAACTTACTCGCGGTCCGCTAGGACTTCCAGGGATTCCAAAGCCAGAACTCTTTGGATTTGTTTTCTCAGATAATTTGGCTTTCCTCGCCCTAGTTGCAATAATTGCTTTGGTTTCATATTTAGTGATTAAGCGTGTTGTCACTTCGCCATTTGGGAGAGTACTTGAATCTATTAGGGATGATGAACTTGCATCAAAAACCTTGGCGAAGAAAACTTTTAGGGTGAAATGCTATTCGTTAGCAATCTCCGCGTTCTTTGCGGGAATTGCGGGTTCGTTGTATGCAAGTTACATTACTTTCATTGACCCGAGTTCATTCACGCTCTTGCAATTAATTCCAGTGCTCGCGATTGTAATAATTGGCGGTTTAGCATCACTAGAGGGCACAATTATTGCCGCAATAATTATTGTTCTCTTGCCAGAGCCGCTAAGGTTTATTGGTTTCCCTTCAAGCGTAGTGGGCCCGGCAAGGCAAATAATTTACGCATTACTTTTATTGATAATTCTTCTCTTCAGACCAAAAGGAATTGATGGGAAGATTGAATTGGAATGATATATATGTTGCGTGTTGATAATCTCTCAAAGCATTTCGGCGGAGTAAAAGCCGTGAATGATTGTTCTTTCTCCGTAAAGAAGGGCAAGATTACTGCGTTAATTGGTCCGAATGGTTCGGGTAAATCCACTCTCCTAAAGAGCATTTTCAATTTGTGCGAGATTCACTCAGGTAAAATAATGTTTAAGGATAAGGATATTACAAAGCTCCCGACGCATGATTTGATTGAGGAGGGAATTAGTTTTGTTCCACAAGGAAGGCAAGTGTTCTCTGACCTTTCTGTTCGAGAAAACCTCGAGATGGGCGCTTACACCATCGCTGATAAGGAAGTAATTAAGCGTAACATGGATGAAGTCTTCAAAAAGTTTCCTTTCTTAAAAGAAAAGCAGAATGATTATGCATTTTCTCTTTCCGGCGGTCAGCAGCAACTCCTTGCGATTGCGCGCGCACTTATTCAGGACCCTGAACTAATTTTATTTGATGAACCCTCACTAGGGCTTTCTCCCAAAGCAATGAAGGAAGTGTTTGATAAAATAATTGAGATTAACAAAGAAGGTATTTCAGTAATTATTGTGGAACAGAATGCAAAGCAAGCAGTAAAGATAGCGAACCGAACTTATGTTCTTGAGCAGGGAAAAATTGCGCTTGAGGGCGGGAAGAAGCTATTGCATGATAAGAAAATAAAGAATATTTACTTTGGTGGGGAATGAAGTTCTTGTTCATTTTCAGCCCAATTTGATTCGTCAGTTAACGTATTTGCATTGCTGATTTTTAAACTCCCTCACAACTTTCATCTAAATGGACTCAAAAAGAATGCTTGTCGACTCGAATATTTTTCTTGACCACTATTTGGATAGAAAAGATAATTTGCTTCCTTTGGGCGATTTTGCTTTTGAGTTCTTTAAGAATGCAGTGAGTTGCAAATATGTGGTTCTTATTACTCGCGATGTTGTTTTTGAGATTGGAAATGTTCTAGGTTTTAGTCAGAAAGAAGTTTGGGAAAATGTTTTTGATTTATTGAGTACAAAACATAAAATTGAGCTGCTTGAGTATTCTTTTGAGTTTACTCAAAAAGCAAGAGTTCTCGCATTCAAAGAAAGAATTCCAAAAACAGATGCTTTGCTAATTGAACTAGCAAAGCACTATAATTATGCAGTCGTTTCAAGAAACTTTCATTTTGACTTTGCGAGAAAGTTTGTAGATATTTTTAAGCCAGAAGAGCTCTAATTTTTGCCGTGGAGTTGTTCCCAGACTTTTTCCCTTATTTTATCAAATTCTTCAGGGGTTGGTTCTTTTATTCCGCGTCTTTTTCCTTCGCCTTGCCTTCTTTTTAATTCCAATATTGCTTGCTTTGTATCAAAATCATCTATTGCTTTAATAATTGCTGATTTGATGAATTCGGTCCTGTTTGAATATAACCCTTGTTTTATTACACCGTCAAGCTTTTTCAGCACCTTGTCATTAAGCCTCAAATTAACCATTGCATTGACCATACATCAATTGTGTATACAATTGATTTTTATTAGTTTTGGTGCTCATTTTGTTACATATTCGCGTTAAAAGTATTTATTAATCGCGATTACATTGATTCAATATGCAGTGCGAAGGAATGACTTTTGAGCTCCCTTTCGGAGTATCTTCTTCTATATTGCTTGCCGCTGCACTAAATGATAATTCAAACATCAACTAGGGCTAGCCAAGGGGCCCGTATCCAAAGCCTTGGTGCTTTGGAAGAAATTTTAATTGGCTTCATGTTCTTCCAATGGGTTTTTATTAATTGAAGCCTTATTGGAGTTGATGTTATTATGGTTCAAAGAATAGTTGCGATTGGAGGGGGAGAGATTGGTCGTCCAAAAAAAGAAGGCGGGCGCTACCCGATTGAAACCACTTCAATTGATAAGGAAATAATTAAGCTCACGGGAAAGAAGCATCCAAAAGTGCTTTTTCTTCCAACCGCGAGCGGGGATTCAAAGGGATACATAAAGGTTGTTGAGGAGCACTTTGGGAAAAGGCTTGGGTGTAAAGTTAGCGCCCTTCCTTTGATTCACAACAAACTTTCGCGTGCAAAACTAGAAAAGATTGTTCTCGCTGCCGATATTGTTTATGTTGGTGGAGGAAACACTTTCAGAATGATTCGCGCGTGGAAAAAAGCGGGGATAGATAAAATTCTAGCGAAAGCAAGGGAAAAAGGAATTGTTCTTTCAGGCCTGAGTGCAGGAGCGCTTTGCTGGTGTAGATATGGTCACTCGGATTCGCGCAAGTTCAAGAACCCAGAAGCGGATTACATTCGGGTTTCTGGACTCGGGTTTCTCAAAATTACTTCCTGTCCACATTTTGATTCTGAGGAGCGCGCGGAGAACTTGAAAGAAATGATGAAGAAAACTCCAGGAGTTGCAATTGCTCTTGAGAACTGTTCTGCACTTGAAGTAATTGGAGAGAAAGCAAGGATAATTACTTCAAAGAAAAGTTCCAGTGGACACAAAATCTTTTGGAGTAAAGGAAAATTCTTCAAGCAAAAACTCGAAAAAAACAAATGGTTCGAATTAAGCGAATTATTAAGTAAGAAAAAGATTTGAAAAAAAAGTTTTTGGGGAGCACTTTCTTTGTGCTCTCTATTAAAAGAATTAATTTCCTTTCTTTCCAGGGTTCTTTGCAGGTGCTTTCTTGTCGCCAGCTGCTGGTTTTGCGGTGCTTTCGGGTGTCTTTCCGCCTGTTGGTGCTGTTCCTGGTGCCCCTGGTTTTGCTCCTGCTGCGGGTGTTGTTCCTGCTGCTCCTTCTGCCCCTGGAGCAACTGCTGTCCCTTCTGCAGTAACTTCTTTCTTTACTTCCACAACCTTTTCTTCGATTGCTTTTGATGGTAAAGTTCCTAAAGATTTAATGTCATCATGGAAAACAATTTCAATTTTGCATGGGAATTTAGCGTTTGCTCTTAGTAGTGCTATTCTTACTTTTTCTTTTTGTTCTTTCATGCAAAGAACACTCATCATTACTTGTCCTGCTCTTACTCTTGCTGTTCTTCCAATTGGTACTCCAAATGCTAGTGTCATTCCTTGGGATACACGATCAGCACCAGCTCCCTGTGCTTGCTTATTCTCTCTCATAATATTGCTTGGGAATACTCTTACTTTCATGAAGTATGAGTCCTTGCCCAAATCTTTCACGAGTTTTCTATTAACAGTTGATCTTACACTTTCAATTGCATTATCTCTAATATCAATTGAGTCTTTAACAAGCAAATCAGCAACAGTGTCGTACTTTAGTAAAGGGTTACCCATGTTAAATTGCCTGATTTTTAGCTGCGGTGCTGCTCCAATATAATTTCTATCTGGAACATTAATTGCAATTCTAGTATAAGCTCTCTGAAATCTGGTTCTTCTTGAGTGCCCGCTTGCACCATTACGTAGTCTCTTCTTATTCCTAGGACTTCTATAGCACTTTGCAGGTCTTATGCCCATTTAACTCACCAGTATACTAAATAAACTAAAAATAAGCCTTATTCTCTAAGCCTTACGAAATACTTGCTCATAAAAACCTTTAAAAAGGTTGTCAGGCGCTTTTCCAAAAAACAATTGTGCCCTAAGCAAGGAGAGGGCCTAATACCTTTAGGGGTAGTTTCAACTGCTATAGACGGAGTGTTTATTCAGTTCTTTTTGTGTATTGTTTCTTCTGTGAAATTCTAGTCGAGAGGAGGGGGGTGGTGGGATTTTTATACTTCGTTATCTTTCTTCTAAATAGGTTTTGTGTCATCAAACAATTTGAAGAATCGCAGATTGTGTCCTTTTAATGCTTTTCTGTAGAATGCTTTTTTGGCTTCCCGTTCTGTGTCAGTTACTCGGTCACTTAGAATGATATTTATTCGGCTTATTTGTCGTGGTGTAGCTTGTCTTACGAAGTCCTCATTATGGTGTGTGATATCATGTTGGTTTGTATATGAGACGGGTGCAAGTAATTCTATGTTATAGTGATCTCTGCATGTAATTCCTGGTGTTGGATCAATAGTTGCATCCAAAGTAAGTTTACTATGTTTTAGTTTTGCAATTACGTTTGGTGGCTGTGTTCCTTTGAATCCTTCTCCTAATATTTTGTTCAGCATCTCCCAAGAACTTATGTCTTTTCCGGCATGTATTCCATGATAAACCGGTTGAAGTCTCATTGTAACAATTCCATTTTTTGAGCGAGTTATATTAAACCAAAAATGGCCGTTAGGTGTTTCCGCTCTTATAATACTATTTCTAGTTTTTTGTTGTCTTATTTTTTTAAGTTCGGTATTTACGAGTGCTTTGAATTTTTGGAGAGTTGTTTTTGCGTTTCCGACATTGGCGTTTCCGACAGGAAACGCTTTTAGCCACTCTTTCAATTGTTGGGATTCCAATATTTTTTGGGTTAATCTAAATCCACTTTTTTGATTTAATTCATTTTCATGTCCTTTAAAGAAGACAATCGGAGGGTGATCTAATTTTTGACTTTTATATTTTCTAACAGGCATAGACTAATGGTGGGGTATTGTCTATTTATTCTTTAGTAATCCCCGGAATTACGCTGGCTGCGGCACTCGGGGAGGGGGGAGTAGTCTATTGTTTCTTCCTTAAAAAGGTTTATTTTTTTCAGATTGTCTTAATGTGTTGTTTTTGTTAAGTATTCTTGGGGTTCAAAGCATTGGCGCTGCTTTGAAGCAAGGAGAGGGAGTTGAACCCTCTTAACCCGCTAACTACCTTCTTCAAAAGAAGCTTGCATGCGAATGCACGAAAGTTTTTCTTTTGGCAACGTAGCTTTTCTTGTCCACAAGAAAAGCCCGACTGCAGGCGGGTGCATGACCGTTCTGCCATCCCTGCACTTTTTGCTTCGCAAAACCTGCGCTAAAATCGAGGCTGTTAAGCCATGCGATGGTAAATTCTAATGGATTTTCTATTTCGTTTTATTTATAAAACTGTTTAATTGAGTGTTATAATTAGTTATGCAGCATTGGTCGATCGGTACGATTCGACCTTCCCAAGGTCGCGAGCCGGGTTCAATTCCCGGATGCTGCACTTAAGTTGTATATGTTTTGTGTGTAACTGAAATTGCTTTTACCGGCAGGATGGGTGTGAAAACTTTATATAGTGAATTTGAAAACGTTATTATGGGTTTGTACTATTTTGGTTGGCGATTTTTATGGATGAAAAAAAGGCTTTGGTTGTTTTTCAAGATAAGAAGATTAGGCGGGTGTGGAGCGGAAATGAATGGTTTTTTTCGGTAACCGATATTGTCCTTGCCCTTACTGATAGTGTTGATGAACTATAGATAATTCTGTTGATTGTAGCAACATTTAATAATCTCAGTTCATTTGA
>DYDN01000046.1 GCA_020717885.1 Candidatus Forterrea sp. | reverse complement strand
AGAAAAAATGGCAACAACAACAAGCCTACGGCACACGATGGGCAATAGAAACCATGTTCTCAACCATTAAACGCAGATTCGGACAACACACCCAATCAACTAAATACCACAACATGCAACACGAACAAATATACAAACTACAACTCCAAAACCAATTATTGTAACAATTAGCCCAAAAAGAACCAATTAACCAAAAACACAAACAATTACGCAACACAGCATTGCCGGGCAATTATTAAACTTCTAAAAAACAGCATATTTTGGCTTTGAACCAAGCATATTTTAACCCTTTAATTTTCTACTTCTTCTATGGTTTTCGGCGGATTAAAGGGGTTCTTCTCAAAAAAGGAAGAAAACCCCTTCATCAAAATTACAATAGAACAAGTACCTATGCTTATTGAGAAGGAATTCCTTTTGAAAAAAAGCGCGCTTGAGGATTTCTCCGCAAAAAAAATAGCAGAGGCGAAGTATGTTCACGGCAAAGGTTCTGCGCTTCTTGAGCTCATCTCAAATAAGGAGCTTGAAGGGAAACCAAATGAAAGATTGAATAAAGCCGCACTTACCTCAAAAAAACAACTCGAAAATCAGTTAAGGAAACTTCTTGAGAAAATTAATCCCGCTGATAGGGGGACAACCCTTGAGGATGCAAGAAAATATGCGGGAGAATCAAACGCGCTTTTGGTAAATGAAATTGTGGGACTGCGAAAAAATATTGCTTACACTAGTATTTACTTTAAGGACGAGATGAAGGAGCTTGGAGAGAATTTGCAGGAATTACTTAATGCGTTTAGCGCAATGAACAAGGAATTCGCCACCGCATCTGAATTATTTGAGTTTGAAAAAACTAAAGCGCTTGTCGGCGCAATTATAAAAAAGAAAAAGATCATTGGGGATAAAGAAGAGGCTCTGCGAAAAGCAGAGAACGAAATTGGGCATGTTGAGAGAAATTCCTCAGAGCAAAAAAATAAAATTATTGAGAAGCAGGCGGGAAAGGAATTTGTATATGCGAGAGAACTTGATGAGGAAATGAATAAACTCATGGGGGAGAAGCAGGAGCTCAAAACTGAAATCAGCGGGTTATTATTAAATATTGATAGACCAATGCAACGATTTAGACAGCTTGTGGACTCAGGGAGATGGAAACTCCCTAAAGAGGAAAAAGATATGCTTGAGCAATTCATTACTAATCCTATCCTTGCGCTAAAAAAAGATCCGCGAGCGGATATATTCAAAAAAGTTTTGGGGGAAGTTGTGGCCGCAATACAGGAAGGGGAAATTGAGCTTAAGGAGAGGGAAAAAGAAAAGCGACTTGAGGCCCTGCAAGAAATAATTAACTTTGATTTTTTTGGGAAAGTGTTCTGGAAAATGAATGAGCTGCAAAAAAAACAGGATGAGTTAAACAAGGCAATACAAGAGAATAATGCAAAAAAGGATTTGGCTAAAGATGAAGAGGCGCTAAAGGATTTGGGAAGACTGGGCGCGGAGCTTTCAGAAAAAAAAGAGTTCGCTAAAAAGGATCTTGAGAACGCAAGAAGAGAAATTGCAAATGAACTCGCCCAAATCAAAAAGTTTGCGGAGATTGTATTAGGAAAAACGATTATTTTTGAAGAAGAAGCGTTTTGAAGGGTGAAAAAATTTGAAAAAACAAATTGTTGTGGCGGCAAGTGGTTACATGGATCCCCTTCACGCAGGTCACATTGAAGCGCTTGAACTAGCAAAGAAACTCGGGGACAAACTTATTGTAATTGTGAATAATGACAAGCAGGCTATTCTAAAAAAGGGTTATGAATTCATGCCATTTAAAGAAAGAGTCGCGATTGTTAAGGCGCTAAGGTGTGTTGATGAGGTATTTGAGTCAATTGATACTGGCAGAAGTGTTTCAAAGTCACTTGAAGCAATAAAACCCGATATTTTTGCAAAAGGCGGGGATAGGACAAGCGGAGAAATTCCCGAAGGCGAGGTTTGCAGAAAATACAATATAAGAATTATTGATGGGCTTGGAAAAAAGATTCAATCGTCCTCTGATTTGGTAAAAAGAGCTAAGGAAATTGAAGACAACAAAGCCAAAAACCACACGCAATAACTTCTTCATTAATTCGCCAAAGCCTCACTAAAACACATTTTATGAGCGTTTTAAGCCAAACCAAAAAGCCCTTTTTTTAAGCATTTCCCACCGAGAGTTATGTATGAATTCGGAGAATGAGATTAAGCTGTGCAAGTACTTGCTTGAGAAATACTCTGACATAATTAACGAACGCGAGAAGCGAACTATTGGAGAAATTAAGGGACTTGTTGATGGGAATGATCTTTCTATCCAATCCTTTGTAGAGGATTTCAAAGGACCTGCATACTCTTTTCAGAATGATTATGAAAAAGCGCTCAAGATTGCATTTGATTTTGTGAAAAAAGAGATTAGTTTTGTTGATGCGGAACTTAATGTGAATTATTGGCTTGCCCCAAGGGAAATTTTGGAGTTAAAAGTTGCTGATGATGAGGACCTCGCAGTATTTCTTTGCGCAGTAATGAAAGCGCTTGGGGACGACAAGGCGGAAGTTATTATTGCTGAACTTGATAATTTACGAACACACGCATTTGTGCTCACTAAACTAGGAGAGAAATCACTCCTCCTTGACCCTGCGCAGGAACATAACTTTGAGGACTACTTGGATACAAAGGTGGAGATACTTCAAAAATATGTTTTTCAAAAACAAAAAATCAAGAGATTCCTTTACAGATTTAATTCAGATAAATACGAGCAGTTTTTGGAATAAAACTCCCTTGAGTTTAGAATCCTTTGGCAGGATTTTTAAATCATGCTAATCAAGAATACCTTTACTAAACTGGTGAATGAATGACTGCGAAAAACAATTCAAATAAGTGCGCTTATTGCGGGGCGTGTGTGGGAATCTGCCCTATTGCGGCTATTGTGCTAAAGGATACGAGAATTTTTATTGATGAAAAGAAATGTATTTCCTGTGGAGCCTGTGTAAAAATCTGCCCTGTTGGGGCAATGAGTCTTGAAATTAAGAAAAAGTGAAAAAGAAAAACTTAATTGACGTGATTTTGATGTCTGGAAAAGAAATTATTTATGATGTTATAATTGCTGGTGCGGGCCCCTCTGGGCTTGCCGCTGGAATTGAACTTGCGAAAGGAAAAGCGAATGTGCTAATACTTGATAGAAAACAGGAAATTGGCTGTCCAAAGAGATGCGCTGAAGGGCTAAGCAATACTTGGTTTAACATAATGAACCTAAAACCAAACCCAGAGTGGGCTGTGCAAAAAATTAAGGGTGCGGTTCTGTGGGCGCCTAATGGGAAGAGCATAAAAATGAAGGACACAAAAGAACTAGGGTATGTACTTGAAAGGAAAATGTTTGAAAAACACCTCGCAATTGAGGCGGCTAAACTTGGCGCAAAAATACTTCTAAAGCACCAAATCGTTGATGCTAAAAGAGAAAACGGGATTGTTAAATTAAAAGTTGAGGTGCATGACCGTGTCGAGGAATTCAAAGCAAAAATGGTGCTTGCATGCGACGGAATTGACTCACTTGTAGCAAGAATGCTTGGACTCAACACTGCAAATAATTTGAAGGACACTGATTCGGGTTACCAGTATGAGATGACAAACATTTCCGGATATGATGAGGATTGCCTTCACATGTACTTTGGGAACGAAGTTGCCCCCAGAGGATATATTTGGATTTTCCCAAAAAGAAATGGTACTGCAAATGTTGGAATCGGAATAGGGGCTTTTGTTTCCGCTGAAACTAAAATTAATGCTAAAGGGTACCTTGATAGATGGATTGAGAAACAGCCAGGACTAAAGGACGGCTCAATAATTGAGGTTAATGCGGGGGGAATTCCTGTTGGCGGATTCCTTGAAAAAATGGATGCGGATAATTTACTCGTAGCAGGGGACGCTGGGCACATGGTTGACCCAATCCACGGCGGGGGAATTGGAATTGCGATGGAAGGTGGAAGACTTGCGGCGCAAGTTGCGCTCAAAGCAATTAAAGCAAATGATTACACATCAAAGACACTAGGAACTTACACAAAAGAATGGTTCACTCTGCGAGGAAATAAACTCAAAACAAGATTAAAATCAAGACACTTACTTGAGCAATTAAGCGATGAGGATTTTAATTACCTGGCTGGAAGCATCACAATGGATGAAGCACTAAAAATCGGAAACGGCTCACTAACCAAAGCAGAAAAAATTGTTTTATTCACAACAAAGCTAATCAAGAGACCAAAACTCATTGCGATAATGAAGAAGTTTTTTGTTTAAGATTTCTAATAATTCTATTGAACTCTTCTTGCAACCACAACAGCATGGTGCCAGATTTTCTTATACTCCCCTTGACTATAATACCAAGGGCCGGCACTCGGCTACAAAGCGCATTCCTTCCGTTTCAATAATTGATTTTCCGTGTGGGCCAAATGATTCATACTCCACATCAGTAACTAGCCCCCCCGCCAACCTTTAGCACTGGGAGAATTTGTTCAATGTATTGTGGAGCTCTTTTGCCAAGGTGGTACACCCCAAGTTTGGAAAAAAGTATATCAACGCTCTCTTTCTTAAAATATCTGCGAAACAAATTGTGCTTGGAAAAAATATATTTTGCTTTTTTATCGGAAAGCCATTCTTGATAAGAAACATCCGAAAACCCATGTGCCTTTACTTTGGGAAATTTTTGTGCGAGTTTATTTATGGCAACTCCTCTTGCGCACCCCCAGTCAACAACCACTGGGGCTTGGCTTTGTTTTAACCTCAAAGAAGTTAAGTCGATTAAATTAATTGACAACCACTTTTGCACACCTCTAAGAGTTGAACTCTCTGTAGGCCAAGGCCTCTTTAAATCGGGCAAAATGTTTGTTGGTTTTACTGCCCTTTTACGTCCCCAAGTTTCAACTTCGCCAAATTCCAAAAACCCAGCCCTTGTTCGTCTGCCTTTTGTTCCCGTTGCTCTCCCTTTTCCAAAAACAAAGTGCGGGCTTTACGGTTTTTTTGTCTGCATAAATATGCTTCGTTGCATCAAAATTTAATTGTTTCCAAACACTACTTCTTCATGGAAAACGAGAAAACTATCCAGCTTAGCAACCTTACGCTTAAGCACTTGGTAGCGGAGCTTAAGTTTCTTGAGAATGGGTTTGTGAATAATGTACAAACTTTAGAAAATGGCTGGATGAAGATGAAGGTGCATACAAAGCAAGGGGATAAGAATCTCGTGCTTACTCCTAACGCTCTTTTCATTTCAAATTACTCTCTACAGGCAAAATCAAGCCCCGGAGGGTTCTCTGCGCTCCTCAAAAAGTATTTGGATAATCAGCGAATCATCTCGCTCAACCAGCGCTCCGCTGACAGAATAATTGTTTTTGAATTCATGAGTGTACTCATGATACTTGAACTCTTCGCAAAGGGGAATGTAATCCTCTGCGATAAAGAAATGAAAATAATTAAGGCAATGAGAAGGGAAGAGTGGAAGGACAGAAAGCTTGAGCAAAACGAGGAGTACAAATTTCCAAGTTCGAAAGGAATTAATCCAGTAGAAGAAACTCCAAAAGCATTTGAAACTAAACTCGCTGAAAACAAAAAGACTTTCTTTGGTGCGTGCGTGGACATACTAAATACTTCCCCAGCGATACTTGAATATGTTTTTGATGAATTAAAACTTGATAAGAAAAAGAACGCAAATGAAGCAACCAGCACAGAAGCAAAGAAGCTCTTGAAGAAATTGCAGGACATTTACAATAGCCCCGCAAAGAAAGCTTTCCTAATAGAGGGGGCGCTTTATACTACTGAAATTGGGGTGCCAAAGGACAAGGAATTTGAGAGTGTTAGTTCGGCACTTAACGCGTTAATGCTTAATGAGGAAGTAAAGGAGAACGCGATGGCGCTTACTAAGGAAGCCAAGGTGGAAAAGGAAAGCAAATACGAAAAAGAGAAGCGCGCAAAGGAAAACCAAATGAGGGGTTTGGAAGAGCAGGCAAAGCAGGCGCAGGAAAAGGGAGAACAGATTTATCTCAAATACAATGAACTCAAGGAACTTGTTGAAGCAATAAAGAAAGGCGAAGCTAAGGGGTTAAGCGAGAAGGAAATCATTGAGAAAATTAATTCAAAGAAGAAACTAATTAAAGAAATGGATTTTAAAAAGAACAAACTTATCCTTCTTTAACAAATAATTGACAATATCACAAACAGCACTCACTTTCTCTAAAAAACCCAAATAAACATAACCGACTTTTTAAGTGAGCAGTCTCTTCTTAAGTAATTTTTTATCGCCTTTCTTCAAGGCTTGTAACAACCAAAAAAAATCAGGAACTTGTGTGCTTGGGAGTCTAGTCCAAACTCAAGCGCTTAAACGCTTGGTCTGGTTTTAAACATTAATCCTTTTTCTGTGCTTCTTCTAGGATTTCTCTCTCATCAACAATGAACACGTCGCTCACTGCTGTTACGGAAGAGTATGGTACTTCAATTAATTTGTCCACTTTCCCTAGTTTTGATAGAAGTCTGGATGTTCTGTCTACTTCAACGACCAAGAACTCTATGTCCCCGCCAACTTCGGATACGATTATGTCAACTAATTTGCCAACTTCGTCTCCTCTGTTAGTGATTACTCTTTTGGATGCTAGTTGTCTAGCGATTGTGTATTTGTACATTTTTTGACACCTGTAAAACTTTAACAGATAGAAAGGCTAACTTCTTTATAAACATTTCCCCTAGAAAAAGCGAACAAAAAGTGGTTATGTATTCTTCATTCCGAAGTGTGAAAAATGAGTTGTGTCCAACAAAGAAAGTGAAAAAGTGAAACTGGGCTTATGTATAGATACACAAAGTTTGATTTTTATTTGAGTTTTGATGAGTTTTGAAAAACTTTGAAAAAATCACACAAAAAAATTTCAAAAATTTCAAAAATAAGTCAATTGGGTGTTGTAGAAATCCTTTATAAAGGAATAAATAGGAGTTTGTACTCCTATTTAGTGTGAACCATTTATGGTATTGTATCCAATTGAGTATAATAATTTTTACCGACTGGTGGCTTTGTTGAAAGTCTTTGTTTTTAGGGGAGAATTTTGTTGCCTTAAA
>DYDN01000045.1 GCA_020717885.1 Candidatus Forterrea sp. | reverse complement strand
GACAACACTAAAGCTATGCCAAAAATGTTCCATTATTTAAGAGATTAGCTATTAGAAGATTAGAGATTATATAAATTCAATTCAAATTTTATTCTGTAAAGTACTGCTTGGAAGTGACTTTGTTCGTTTGAGTTCCGAAAGCACAACCATTGTTTTTAGATCAATTACCCCGTCGATGAGACCAAGCTGGTTAATGAATCTTTCCGCACTCTCAAGATTAGGGACAATTAGTTTTGTGATTAAATTGTATTCGCCAAGCACTTGATAAAGCTCAAGAACAAAATCCATTGCTTGAAGTCTTTTTACAACATCCTTATTTTTTGATACTTCGCACCTCATTTGAACAAAAATCGGGTTCTCGTAACCAAGAACTTTATAATTAAGATCAACTGATACGCCGGAAATTATTCCTTTTCTTTTTAATGATTCCACTCTCTTCTTTATTGCAACATCAGTAAGATTAGTTTCCCTTGCAATTGCAGAGAATGACGCTCTTCCATCAAGAAGTAATGCCTGCAAAATAATGTGATCAATTTTGTCCAGAGAAATCAAAACCCTTCAACCCCAAATAATTTCGGAAAACTAAGCCCCTACTTAGGAATCTAAACCAAAAAAAGTATTTAAAGTTAGCTTTTCGCCTTTTGGGGCTTAATGCGGTTAAGAAAGCATCAAAAAGTTGGACATAAATTGTATTTAACTAAGTATTTGAGGAAGATTACTTTGCTTGAGGGAAACTACTTATGCAGCTTGTAGAGGAAAAAATCCAGTTGATTGCAAAAGAAATACAGGAAGCAAACGCGAATCAGTGGACCGTGACAAAAATAATAAAATCTCTGACTGGAATGAATACTTCTAGTGAAAAAAAACTCCGCGAAAAAACCCTTGAACTATTAAAAGAACTTGACCATAACGCCGCAATAATTTATGAGCGCTTCAGCAAAATGAAGGTGTATGCAACAGACGAAACAATACGCGGATTCAACAGAGGACACATTGTTAATTCACTTTTGAAAGAAACGAGCATTTCGCGCACCGCAGCCGAGAAAATCACGCTTGAAGTTGAGAATTCAGTGAAAGACGCAAAAATATCTTTTCTTACTCCAAGCTTAATTAGGGAACTTGTGAACGCAAAATTAATTGCGTATGGTTTTGATTCTATCCGAGACCAATATGCGCGTGTGGGAGAACCCGCTTTTGAGATTAAGAAAAAACTTGAAGAAGCACCGTACTCTGGAGAAGGGGTACGCGAATATAATATTCTAACAGAACTCCCAAAAGACTCGCGCGAACTCCACTTTAACGGAACAATTTACATTGAGGACATTGAAGGATTCTCACACAGGCCTTACGCCTACTCTTTTGTTGCTGAAGAGAAGGGAACGCTCCATAAAACAATTCTTAATTCACTCAAACTAGTTTCACACAACAGAAAATATTTTTTCCTCCAGCCCGCAGTATTTGGTTTAACTTTTGCGTGCGCACAATTTGTAAAAAGCTCAAAAAGCGCTGAGAATGCTGCGGAGAGTATAAAGGAAATTTCTGAAATGCTTGAAGAAAAACCCCTTCTCTCGCTTGAACTCTTTACCCCAAAAGCACTTGAACACTTTGGAGAACACAGACTTAACGCAGTAAAGATTACTAATGAACTCCTTGGAGAAAATGTTGTTGTAGGAATTGACTCAAAATACTCGCTCAAACTTCTTGAGCCAAAAGGAAAGCAATTCATGATACTAAATAATTCGCTTGAAGAATATTATCCACTAAGCAAATACTTGTTCTCTCCCACGCGGGGAATGGAACTCTTTGTTAATTTGAATTTGGAAAAAATTGCGGAGGGAAATGATGAAGAGCAGTTCTTTGAGAAACTAAAAGAGGTTTCTGATAAAATTCATGCACTAAAACAAGCAAAAAAGGATTTGCTCAAAAAACGAAAATACCTTTCCCCCTTCGCGCTTGACGAGTTAAAAACGGGAATTGGATTAACTAATATTTACAAGGCAAGCGAAAACTTTTCTTCAAAACCATTTGATTTCGCCTCAAAAACACTCAAAGAGCTTTCTAAGTTATTTGATGATGAACTCCTCTTCGGACTCGCAAGCGAGCGTGCGCGCGCAAAATTCTCTTCCTCAAGCGGAAAAGAAATCTTTTCCCAAGAAACCCTAGCGTTTGACGAGTGCCTCTCATCAAAGAAGTGCTGCTTCACAGGAAAAGCCGCCTCAATGAAAGAACTAAACGAGCTGATTGATAAAAAAGTGAAACAAGTGGAGTATATTGGGTTGGCTGATTAAAAAATTAGTTTTTTTGACGGCTCAACAAGACTAAAGTTTAGTCCCGTGCCTTGGCTGTTCTCTCAGTCTTGTGCTATAAACAAATTTTGGGCGTTCCTTCTTTGGAGCCCTTGCATGAGTAACCTCGTTGCTTCTGAGTAAATCAACTCTTAGCATATAAGCGTATGATTTTGCCTGCTCAATAAAAGGAACAAGGAAGATTAATACGAGGAAGAAAGAAACAATTTTTCCAGGAAGAGCAATTGAATCAAGGAACATTTCTACTCCAAAGAACACTAAAAGCAAAACAACCGAGAGAATAAAAATAACAAAACTAATTATTGGATTCTCCGCCCAAAACTCAAGACTTCTCTGTATTGCTTCACCAAGACTCGCCTGATTAAGCACAACACTCTGCGGAACATACATTACAGCAAGACTAATTACTAAATCAATTAACATAGCCCATGATGAAGCCCCAGTAATAAATCCAATATAAGCGACTATGTAAAGCACAATTGCAAGAACTAAATAAAGAGAAAATATTTTGAGTGCTGCGTCTTTAAACAAAGTATCCCAATAAGTATCAAAATTTACTGTTTGAAGATCCCTATGAACTGAATAAACAGTAAGTGAGACAAAGAATGAGAATATGTAAAGGAAAATTAGTGCAACAATAACTCCAATTATTGCCAAAATATCAGCATTAATTGACAAAAAAACAGTTCCTGATGAGAAAAAGAATTGTGAGAAGAACAAGAAAACTGGAAGGAAAATGAATAATACTCCAAAACTAAGCATTACCCTAAAGTTAGAAGCATATTCTTCCAGTGCGCGTTTTAAAACAACATCAATCATTTAACCACTCAAACAAAGCACTAAAATCAGGTTAAAAAAGTTTAAAAACAAACCTAGGCGGCTCGCAAAATAGCTACTCCTCAAGCACTTTTTGCACATTACCCAAAAAGAAATGCGGTTTTGCAATAGTAATCTTTACTTGCACAAACGCCCCATATCCCTTGCCCACAAATATCGGACGGTACTCATTGGTTCGCGCATTAAACCCGCCTTTAGCGCGCTCTGAAACCAAACACAGCACATTTCTCCCAACAAGTTTTTTGTTCTGCATAAGAGAAATGTGGTCACATAACTCGGCAAGTACTTTTGTTCGCGCTTTTTTTACAAGTTCAGAAACCTGATTAGGCATCTTCTCGGCCAAAGTGCCTTTTCTCTTCCCAAAGCGAGAAATATTTACAACATTTGGCTTAACTTTTCTTAAAATCTTAAGGGTCTTGGCAAAGTCCGCTTCAGTTTCATTTGGAAATCCGGCGATTATATCAGTTGAAATTGTAATATTCGGAATATTTTTTCTCGCAAAAGAAACACAACCCACAAATTCTTTAACCGAATATTTTCTGTTCATTGCACGAAGAATTTTATTTGAGCCTGATTGGAGCGGAAGATGAAGAAATTTGTACAGGCGCTCATCACAAAATAATGGAACCATTTCTTCTTTTATTTTATTAAAATGATTTGGATTCATCATTCCAAGACGAATCCTATACTCCCCTTCAACTTTTAGAAGTTCGCGCAAAAGAATTGGAAGAGAGGGACCAATATCGTGCCCATAACACCCCAAGTCCTGCGAAGTAAGCCAAATCTCTCTTGAGCCAAATGCAAGAACATTCTTCATTCCCTGCAAAATACTTTCAACAGTATAA
The DNA here is from genome assembly GCA_020717885.1 of Candidatus Forterrea sp. GTDB lineage: Archaea > Iainarchaeota > Iainarchaeia > Iainarchaeales > JAAZKV01 > JAAZKV01. The sequence goes on along the minus strand of DYDN01000045.1, from coordinate 3,126 downwards.
GAATGAAGTTCCTTTCGTGCAAGACAAGCGGAGCAGTAAGTACATGCGCCAAGACAGCCGGTAGAAATCGGGAGAATGGAAATAAATTCTTTTGATTTAGCTGGAATTACTTTGGGAGAAAAGTTTTCCTCTTTTAATCCAAGCGCTCTACAAAGCGAGGCAAGAGAAGTATCAAGCACAATAAGTTCTTTTGAGATTTTCTTAACTAATTCCCCCTCCGCGGCAGCAAGGCACCCAAAAACAATGAGCCTCGCAGACGGCTTTTTTTGTTCAAGCAATAATTTTATTCTTGAAATCATCCTCTGCTCGGTCGCCTGCTTAACCGAACAAGTATTTATTATTACAAAATCCGCTTTCTTAAAATTAGTTTCATCCGCAAAGCCGTGCTTTTTTAAAAATCCTGTTATTTACTCGGTTTCGCCGATATTAAGTGAGCACCCATACCCTTCAACAAAAAAGCGCTTCATACAAAGACTCTCCAAAGAAACCAAAAATTGATTTAAACGAACTAATGAAAAGAACAAATTAAAGTGTACTAGATTTTTTGTCCTTGTTAATAAGACTTCTAATAAACAAAGGAACCCAAGCGGCTATCGCGCCTAAAATAAAAAGGAAAAACACGCTCTTTCGCAGTTCAGGCCAAAACGCCACCGGAAAATTCTGAGGAACAATTTTTGACTGCTTTGCCCGCGCCTGAGTATAAAGCTCATTGTTTATTTTATAAACAGTTTCATTGCACTGCGCGCTCTCCGCTTCGCCTAAACAAAAATAAAGCGAATACTTCACAGAACCATTTGAATTGAGTGCAGCTGCTTCACCTGCGTAAAAAGAGAGATTAATGAAATAACCAAAAAGGAGAACTATGATAAGTAGTATTGGGAACGCAAGAGTTACCGCCTCTTTTGTCTCAAAGTACTCATTCCACCACCCGATTATAAAGAAAGCAAAAATGTATCCAACAATTGGGAGTATAAAGTACATTAAAGAATTCCAGGTATTAAACGGAATCATTAATCCAATAACTGGAACATTTCTTACCCCTAAGAGCGAATCCTGCGCAAGGCATGCCGAACCATTAACAGGATTAAGACACGCTCCACCTATTGCCCAAAGTATTAAGTAAGAAACAACAAACCAAATGATTGTTATTATTAAAAAATTTTTGTCAAGCTTTTCGTGATGCATACAAAACACACTAAATACGAAAGTAGCAAATAATAAGTTTTTAACCCTTATTGCGCCCATGATTCTTGGAACTGACTTCTTATGACTGAAATGGAGCTCCCTTGGGTTGAGAAATACCGCCCTAAACTGCTAAATGATGTAATAGGGCATGACGAAATAACCGCAAGACTTAAGAGCTATGTTGAAAAGAGAAACCTCCCAAATATGCTTTTTTCGGGGCCTGCAGGCACAGGAAAAACGTCTTCAAGCATTGCACTCGCACGCGAACTCTTTGGGAAGAACTTTGAACAAAACTTTTTGGAACTAAATGCATCTGATGATCGCGGAATCGATGTTGTTAGAAACACAATCAAAGATTTTGCACGCACCCTCGCATTTGACTCGGGATTTAAAATAATTTTTTTGGATGAGTGTGATGCGCTCACTCAAGACGCACAGCAGGCACTACGAAGAACCATGGAGAAATACACAAAAACATGCAGATTTATTCTCTCATGCAATTATTCCTCAAAAATACTTGAGCCAATACAAAGCAGATGCGTAATATATAGATTCAGACCGCTTAACGCAAAAGATGTTGAAAAACAAATAGAACACGTATCAGAAAAAGAGAAACTTCACGTTGATGAAAAAGCAAGAAAAGCGATTAACTATGTGTGCCAGGGAGACTTACGAAAAGCGCTTAATGTATTACAAGCGGCTTCCACACTCGATAAAAAAATCACCGAAGAAATTGTTTATAGTGTTTCAAGCAAAGCCCGCCCAGAGCAAGTACAAGAAATGATTTTACTTGCGCTTAAGGGAAAATTTCTTGAGGCGCGCAAAAAGCTTGAGCAATTAATGTACGAACAAGGAATGAGCGGAGAAGATATTGTTGTACAACTTTATAGAGAAACCATGGCGCTTGGAGAGGAAGAAATAAGCGAGAAAACAAAAGTTGAACTCGTTGATACGATTGGGGAATATGATTTTAGAATAGTTGAGGGCGCAAATGAAAGAATACAGCTTGAAGCGCTCCTTGCGCAGTTCATGAAATACAAAAAATGATTTTTAAATTTGTAGGTTAAGTTTTAAAGATTAAATTTGCAAGTGAGAAAATGAAAGTAATCTGCTTTGACCTCGAAGGGGTACTCGTTCCCGAGTTTTGGGAAGAGTTTTCTAAGGCAACAAATATACCAGAGCTAATGAAAACCACGCGCGATGAACCCGATTATGATAAATTAATGAAAATGAGAATAAGATTTCTAAAAGAACATAATTTGAAAATGAATGATGTTCACAAAATTGTTTTGAAAATGAAACCGCTTACTGGCGCGCGCGAATTTATGGATTGGGTAAAAACAAAAGCACAACCATGCATCCTCACGGGCTCATATTACGAATACATTACTCCTCTTGTTGCACAACTTGGTTACCCCTTCATGTTCGCAAACACACTTGTTGTGAATTCAAACGGAGAAATTGTTGATTATAAATTACGCGAAGCGGATGGAAAAGTTGAACAAATAAAAAGATTCAAAGAAGCGGGTTACGAAGTAATCGCGGTAGGGGATTCATTTAACGATGTTAAGATGCTAAAAGAAGCGGATGCTGGTGTGCTTTTTAGGGCGTGTGAAGCGCTAAAAAAACAAGAGCCAAAAATGATACAAGCAGAAACATATGACGAAATGAAAAAAAAGCTTGAGAAAATATTGTGATATTTAGGGGTGAATTATTTGCTTCCACGAGGAATGATTATTTCAAAATACCAATTGCCTCCAAGCAAACTAAAACTTATAAGAGCTAAAACAGAAGAACTAATTGCTGAAAGAGAAAAAGTTCCTTTAGGGATACGTATCCTAAGCGCCCGAGCTAGGCGCAGGGAAAAAGACATACTAATAGCATATCTCTTTAATTTAGGAACTTTTATATACTAGTATCTCTTTTCTATTGGATGAGGTG